>NZ_JBHVYE010000008.1:0-269649 GCF_042881135.1 Streptomyces sp. NPDC058284 | reverse complement strand
CTGTTTCACGTGAAACCGTGAAACAGCGGCCCCTCGGCGGGCTCCTACTTGGTCTTCTTCAAGCAGAGCACCACGTTGTGGCCCTTGCCGCTCTGGTAGTAGGCGATCTCAGAGGTCTTGACGGCCTCGCACTTTTTGCTGTCACTGGTGTCGTCGAACTTCTCGACGACCTTGAGCTCGGAGTCGCTCGAGGAGCAGTCGACCTCCTTGAGATCCGGCGCGAACTGCGTGCCCTCGTTGTGCATGCAGCTGCCGACCGAGGTGGTCTCCGCGTCGCTCTTGTTGAGCATCGACTTGCCGACGGCTATGAGGATCGCCACCAGGATGAATCCGCCGATCCGCAGGAACAGCTTCTTGCCACGCCCCCCGCGAGGAGCGGCCGGCGGGGGGACGGGGCCACCCTGGTTGTAGGGCGGGTACGGCTGCTGCGGCATTCCCGGCTGGCCCGGCTGGCCCTGGTGGGCCGGGTACGGAGCCGTCGGGGCCTGCTGACCGTACGGGGCCGGAGCGCCGCCCTGGGGCTGGCCATAGGGGTTCTGGCCCTGGGGCGGGTACGGCATCTGGCCCTGGGGCGGCGGAGTGGTCACTTTGGGGGTCCCCCTCGAACGGAAGCGCGATGGCGCGAATACGACGCCCGTAAGTTATCGGGGTGCGGGGACAACTCTGAAGCTCAGAGGGGCTCTGTGGCACTGATGTGACACTTATTGCGCGTCAAACCGGGCCATAGCTCCAGCAACCGCCGCGTAGACCAGAGCCACCGTGACCACCAGCGGGACCGACCTGCCGTCGGGCGGCAGCATCAGGGCGGCCACTGCCGCGGCGCCCACGAACGCGACGTTGAAAAGCACGTCGTAGACGGAGAAGATCCGACCGCGAAAGCCGTCGTCCACCGCGGACTGCACCACCGTGTCCGTGGCGATCTTCGCGCCCTGGGTCGTCACGCCGAGGACGAAGGCGGCAACGAGCAGAGGGACGGGCTCAAAGAGGAGGCCGAGAGCTGGTTCCAGGACCGCGGCCGTTCCCGCGCAGGCGACCATCCAGCCGCCCGCTCCCAGCCGCCCCACCGCCGCCGGCGTCACCAGGGCCGCCACGAAGAACCCCGCCCCTGAGGCCCCCACGGCCAGGCCGAGCAGCGCGAGCCCGTCGGACTCCGTCGACGACCAGGCGTACCGGCACAGCATCAGGACCATGACCGTCAGCGCGCCGTAGCAGAACCGCATCATCGTCATCGCGGCCAGCGCACGCGCGGCCGCGGGGCGCTGCGTCAGGTGTCGTACTCCCCCTCTCAGCCCGCGCGCCGTCCCGGCCAGCGCGGCGGAGAGCCTTGGCGGCACCAGCTCCGGATCGGGGCCGAGCAGGTCGCGCGCCATGCGCAGTGAGGCGAGCGCGGCGCAGAGGTACAGGGCGGCGCCGAGGAGGACCACCGCCGCGTCCGAGTCCGATCCCACCAGGCGGACCGCGAAGGCCATGCCGCCGCCCACGGTCGCGGCGAGCGTCCCTGCGGTCGGCGAGAGGGAGTTGGCGATGACCAGGCGGTCGGCGTCGACGACGCGTGGCAGCGCGGCCGAGAGCCCGGCCAGGACGAAGCGGTTGACGGCGGTGACACAGAGGGCGGAGATGTAGAAGAGCCAGTCGGGGACACCGCTCAGCATGAGCACGGCGGTCAGCGAGGCCAGGGCGGCCCGCAGGAGGTTGCCGTACAGAAAGACCTGTCGGCGCTGCCAGCGGTCGAGCAGGACCCCGGCGAAGGGCCCGATGAGCGAGTAGGGCAGGAGCAGCACCGCCATGGCGGAGGCGATCGCCGCCGGTGAGGTCTGCTTCTCCGGGGAGAAGACGACGTAGGTGGCGAGTGCGACCTGGTAGACGCCGTCGGCTCCCTGGGAGAGCAGCCGTACGGCGAGCAGCCGCCGGAAATCCCGCAGTCGCAGCAGTATCCGCAGGTCACCGACGACAGCCATGGGGCACAGCCTCACATATGAGGAAGGCCCCCGGGCGCCATGCCCGGGGACCCTCGACACGTGACAAGGAGAGAGCTGTTTAGCGCTCGACCTCGCCCTTGATGAACTTCTCGACGTTCGCGTAGGCCTCGTCGTCGAAGTACTGGACCGGCGGCGACTTCATGAAGTAGCTCGACGCGGAGAGGATCGGGCCGCCGATGCCGCGGTCCTTGGCGATCTTCGCGGCGCGCAGGGCGTCGATGATGACACCGGCCGAGTTCGGGGAGTCCCAGACCTCGAGCTTGTACTCCAGGTTCAGCGGGACGTCGCCGAAGGCGCGGCCCTCGAGGCGGACGTACGCCCACTTGCGGTCGTCGAGCCACGCGACGTAGTCCGACGGGCCGATGTGGACGTTCTTCTCGCCCATCTCGCGGTCGGGGATCTGCGAGGTGACGGCCTGCGTCTTCGAGATCTTCTTCGACTCGAGGCGGTCGCGCTCCAACATGTTCTTGAAGTCCATGTTGCCGCCGACGTTCAGCTGCATGGTGCGCTCAAGGCGGACACCGCGGTCCTCGAACAGCTTCGCCATGACGCGGTGCGTGATGGTGGCGCCGACCTGCGACTTGATGTCGTCACCGACGATCGGGACACCGGCCTCGGTGAACTTGTCGGCCCACTCCTTGGTGCCGGCGATGAAGACCGGCAGAGCGTTGACGAACGCGACCTTGGCGTCGATGGCGCACTGCGCGTAGAACTTCGCGGCGTCCTCGGAACCTACGGGCAGGTAGCAGACGAGGACGTCGACCTTGCGGTCCTTGAGGATCTGGACGATGTCGACCGGAGCCTCCTCGGACTCCTCGATGGTCTGGCGGTAGTACTTGCCCAGACCGTCGAGGGTGTGACCGCGCTGGACGGAGACGCCCTTGTTCGGCACGTCGCAGATCTTGATGGTGTTGTTCTCGCTGGCGCCGATGGCGTCCGACAGGTCGAGGCCGACCTTCTTCGCGTCGACGTCGAAGGCGGCGACGAACTCGACGTCACCGACGTGGTAGTCGCCGAACTGGACGTGCATCAGGCCCGGGACCTTGGCGTCCGGGTCGGCGTCCTTGTAGTACTCGACGCCCTGGACCAGCGAGGCGGCGCAGTTGCCCACGCCGACGATGGCTACGCGAACCGAACCCATTCCGGTTGCTCCCTGTGTGATCTCGGTATTCGGGATGAAACCCCGCGGAACGCTGGGTCTCACTTGGTGGGGTCATCGGACGGATCCGGCGGCGGGTTGGTCTCCCGCCGCCGGGGCAGGCCCGCCGACTCCCCAGATGTGCTGTTCTGCTGAGCGGAGCTGCCGGAGGGCCGTTGCTGGTCCCGTCCCGCTCGCTCGCTCTCGATGAGCTCGTTCAGCCAGCGCACTTCGCGCTCCACGGACTCCATGCCGTGCCGCTGAAGTTCGAGCGTGTAGTCGTCCAGGCGCTCCCGGGTACGGGCCAGGGACGCGCGCATCTTCTCCAGACGCTCTTCGAGGCGGCTGCGGCGGCCCTCGAGCACCCGCATCCGTACGTCCCGCGAGGTCTGCCCGAAGAAGGCGAAGCGGGCGGCGAAGTGCTCGTCCTCGTATGCGTCGGGGCCGGTCTGCGAGAGCAGATCCTCGAAGTGCTCCTTACCTTCTGCCGTCAACCGATAGACGATCTTGGCGCGACGCCCTGCGAGCGGGGCTGCGAGTGCGTCGTCAGGGGCGCTGCCCGACTCCTCGATCAACCAGCCGTTGGTGACCAGCGTCTTGAGGCAGGGGTAGAGCGTCCCGTAGCTGAAGGCGCGGAACACTCCCAGTGACGTATTGAGTCGTTTACGCAGCTCATAGCCGTGCATCGGGGACTCTCTGAGCAGACCGAGCACAGCGAATTCCAGGATGCCGGAGCGCCTGCTCATCTTCGCCTCCCGACTGCCGCGGTCCCTCAGTACGGCCTTTATGCCGAGCTGATGTATCGACTCGATACATCGAGACGATAGAACGGCGATCCGGTTGAGACAAGAGGGGGAACGGTGAACGGCGTCACATCACCGATTCGTAGGAAGTAACTTGCCTGATTTGGGGTGAACTTCGGCTCTACGAGGGTTTTGACGGTGCGTAGTCTGTGCGCCATGCATGCCACCGGGAACCATGTGACGCCAGGGGGCGTCGTCGTCCCCGGTGTAGTGCGGGTGAGCTTCGGAACGGGCGCATCCGTACTTCGGGGGGACCGGAAACCAGCCGCCGTTTCCAGGCGTGGACAGCTGCGCCTGCCCGAGGAGTAATCGTTCGATGAGCGAGCACCGTCGCAAACCGCCGCAGCCGCAGGGTGGCGGACGCGCCGCGGCCAGGCGTGGCACCCCACCAGCGCCGTCGGGCCGCCGCGCGGCACCGCGAAGCGACACCGGATCGCCTTCTTCCTCTTATGGGGCACCCGGATCAGGGGCCCCGGATGCCGGGGACCGTCCCTACGGAGGCCGGGCCGAGGCCCGCCGTGCCGCCCAGCGCAGCGGCTCGGTCGGTGCGAGCGGCGGCCGGCGCAGGGCGCCGGAGGGGGGCGGGCGCTCGGGCGGTGGTGGCCGCCGCGGTGGTGGCGGACCCGGTGGCCCGAGCGGTCCGGGGCGCGGCAGGGGCCGTGGCGGCTCCGAGCCGCCCCGCAAGAAGCGGTTCATCGACTACCCGCGCGCGGGCAAGTACGGCGCGCGGCGCTGGGTCCCGTCCTGGCGTTTGGTTTCCGGTCTCTTCCTGGGCTTCCTCGGCAGTGTGATGGCGGTCGCCGGCATCTCGTACGCCCTGGTGGATGTGCCGGAGGTCGACAAGGCGGCCAAGGCGCAGAACAACGTCTACTACTGGGCCGACGGCAAGCAGATGGTCGCGACCGGCGGTGAGCGCAACCGTCAGATCATCGATTACGACGACATTCCCGATGAGATGCGCTTCGCCGTCATGTCGGCGGAGAACAAGTCCTTCGAGAAGGACAAGGGCATCGACCCGATGGGCATCACCCGCGCCCTGGTCAACATGGCCAAGGGCGGGCAGACCCAGGGTGGCTCCACGATCACCCAGCAGTACGTGAAGAACGCGCGCCTGGGCGACCAGTCGCAGACGTTCACCCGTAAGTTCAAAGAGCTCTTCATCTCGATAAAGGTCGGCCGGACGGTCTCCAAGGAAGACGTCATGGCCGGGTACCTCAACACCGCCTACTACGGGCGTGGGGCGTACGGCATCCAGGCGGCGGCCCGGGCGTACTTCAACGAGGAAGCCAAGGACCTGGACCCGAGCCAGTGTGCTCTCCTCGCCACCGTCCTGAAGGGCGCCACGTACTACGACCCGGCCGGCTACCCCGAGATCGACCCCTCGGCGAACCCGCAGGACAACACAGCCCGGGCCAAGAAGCGGTGGGCGTGGATCCTCGACGAGGAGGTCAAGGACGGCCGTCTGACCGCCGAGGAACGGGCCAAGTACACCAAGTTCCCGAAGCTGCAGAACCCGCGGTCCAACATCGACCTGGCCGGCCAGACCGGTTACCTCGTGGACCTGGCCAAGGCATACGTCATCAGGAACACCGGCATCACCGACGAGCAGCTTCGGCAGGGCGGCTACGAGATCCACACGACCTTCGACAGGACGAAGGTCAAGGAGCTCGAGAAGGCGGTCAACAAGGTCCGCAAGGAGAAGATCAAGCCGAAGCTGCGGCCCGAGAAGGACACCCACGTCCAGTTCGGTGGCGCCTCCGTGGACCCGGGGGACGGCGCGATCAGGGCCATCTACGGCGGTGAGGACGCGACGAAGCACTTCACCAACAACGCTGACCAGACCGGTGCGCAGGTCGGTTCGACGTACAAGCCGTTCGTGCTGGCCGCGGCCTTCAAGTACGGCGTGCGGAACCCGGACCTCGGCGAGTTCCAGACGGACAGCGAACGCACCATCGTGAACCCGAAGAGCCTGTACAGCGGCAAGAACGAGCTCAAGATCCAGAAGTACAACGGCGCGATCTGGACGGACCGGGAGGGCCAGCAGTGGAACCAGAAGAACGACGGCGGCCGTTCGTACAACCCTCCTAGCTACCAGATCGACCTCCGCGAGGCGATGAGGGAGTCGGTCAACTCGGCCTACGTGCAGCTCGGCATGGATGTCGGTCTGGACAAGGTGAAGGAGTCGGCCATGGCCGCCGGCCTCAAGGACGACCAGTCCATGGCCAGCGCCAACTACCCGTCCTTCTCGCTCGGCACCTCGTCACCGAGTGCGATCCGGATGGCCGGCGCGTACTCCACCTTCGCGGCGAGCGGCAAGCAGAACGATCCGTACTCCGTCACCGAGGTCCAGCACGGGGGCGAATCGGTCTACCGGCACAAGAAGGAGACCAAGCAGGCCTTCAGCGATGAGGTCGCCGACAACGTCACCGACGTGCTGCGGACCGTCGTCGAGAAGGGCACCGGAACCTCGGCCAAGCTCATCGGCCGCCAGGTGGCCGGCAAGACCGGTACGACCGACGGCAACAAGTCGGCCTGGTTCGTGGGCTACACCCCGCAGCTCTCGACGGCGGTGAGCATGTACCGGCTCGACGACGACGAGAGCAACAAGAAGCGCAAGTTCCTGGAGATGTTCGGCACGGGGGGTGAGGCGAAGATCCACGGCGCCTCGTTCCCCGCGCAGATCTGGCAGGACTACATGGAGCAGGCGCTCAAGGGCAAGCGCGCCATCCCCTTCCCTGTGCCCGGGCCGATCGGTCAGGTCGTCGGTGAGACTCCGCCCCCGACGAAGACCAAGGCACCGGAGGAGACCAAGGAGCCGGAGAAGACGACCTCGCCCACCCCCTCGCAATCCGAGACAACGAAGCCTCCGACGAAGGAGCCGGACCCCGAGGAGACCTGCGAGCCACTCGACTGGGAGTGCAACCACCAAGACGGTGGGCAGCAGAACGGAGGCGGCGGCCAGGGCGGTGTCGACGGCGGTCCCGGTGGCCAGTCACCGCCCCCGACGGATGATCCGGCCGGTGGTGGAGCCAACGAGGGCAACGAAGACGGAGGCGGCGGCTTTATCCGCGGCCCGAGGGGCTGAGCGGAATCCGCAGGGCGCGACTCGGCGGGTCGCCGGAACTCCCCCAGGGATGTTTCACGTGAAACGAGGACCGTCGCCCTGATGGGTGCGGCGGTCCTCTCCGTGTTCTCAGGCGCGTACGGCAGGATGGCGGGCATGCCCAGCGCAGACCCCCACAGTGCAAACCCTGGTGCAGAGACGGCGCACACGAGCGCGTACGAATCTGTGAGCCCGCAGGAGCCGGTACGGCCGACCAAGGAGGATCAGGTCGCCCGGGCCGGCAGTGAGCTGCTCGGGGGCCCGGCCGGCAGAAGAGTGCTGTTCACGGCGGGCTGGTGGACACCCGTCCGTGTCATCACGCTCCTCGCCCTAGGCATGTTCGCGCTCGGCATGGTCCAGAAGATGCCGTGCTACAACGGCGCCTGGTTCTTCGGAGCGAGCTCGCAGTACACGCACGCGTGCTACTCCGACATCCCGCACCTCTATCAGGGACGCGGCTTCGCCGACGGTCTCGTGCCGTACTTCGACCGGCTGCCCGGCGACATGGAGTACCTCGAATACCCGGTCCTGACAGGGGCGTTCATGGAGGTGGCCTCCTGGGTGACGCCTGGCAGCGGCTCCATCCAGCACCAGGAGAAGATCTACTGGATGGTCAACACCGGGATGCTGATGGTCTGCGCCGCGGTTCTCGCCATCTGTGTCGCGCGTACCCACCGGCGCCGACCCTGGGACGGGCTGCTCGTCGCCCTCGCGCCGGCCCTCGCGCTGACGGCCACCATCAACTGGGACCTGCTCGCCGTCGCTCTCACGGCCGCCGCGATGCTGATGTGGGCCCGCTCGCGCACCCTCGCCTTCGGCGTGCTCCTCGGGCTCGCGACGGCCGCCAAGCTCTACCCCGTGCTGCTGCTCGGCCCCCTGCTGATCCTGTGCTGGCGGGCCGGTCGATGGCGGGAACTCGGGACGGCCCTGCTCGGCACGGTGGGCACCTGGCTGCTCGTGAACCTTCCGGTGATACTGCTCGCGGGCGACGGATGGTCGAAGTTCTATACGTTCAGCAAGGAGCGCGGCGTCGACTTCGGGTCCTTCTGGCTGATCCTCTCCCAGCGGATGGATTCCCCGCTGTCCACCGACACGGTCAACACCCTGGCGATGGTCCTGATGCTCCTCGCCTGCCTGGGCATCGGTGCGCTCGGACTCGCCGCGCCGCGCCGTCCGCGCTTCGCGCAGCTCGCCTTCCTGGTGGTCGCCGCCTTCGTCCTCACCAACAAGGTCTACTCACCGCAGTACGTCCTGTGGCTGGTTCCGCTCGCCGCGCTCGCCCGCCCGCGTTGGCGCGACTTCCTGATCTGGCAGGCGGGTGAGGTCGCGTACTTCCTGGGGATCTGGATGTACCTGGCGTACACGACGAGCGGGGACGCCCATAAGGGGCTGCCGACCGAGGGCTACCAATTGGCCATCGTCGTGCACCTGTTGGGCACGCTGTATCTGTGTGCCGTGGTCGTACGCGACATCCTGATGCCGGAGCGGGACACGGTGCGGCGGGCCGGGGACGATGACCCTTCGGGGGGTGTCCTGGACAGGGCCGAGGATGTCTTCGTCCTGGGGTACACGGGCCGTGCCGCACGCACTTCGCTGTGCTCCACTGTGGCGCCCGTCGTGAAGTGGGGCTCTGTGACGGATCCGTCGCGTTGAGACTCACCTGGATTTCGCTCAGAGCGAACAGGGGGCGGCGGGTGGACGACGAGGCGGCTTTGCGGCTCACCAGTCAGACGGAAGGGCCGGTACGACGGTGAGTCGTACCGGCCCTTCCGCTTGCCGCTGCGTTACCCGCGCTGAGGGCGCCTCTTCTCAGCGGTCGAGGATCCGGTCGAACTGCGTGGTGGTGTGCCGCAGATGGGCCACCAGTTCCTCGCCGACCTTCGGTTCCGGCGCGTCGGAGGGCACGAAGAGGATCGAGACCTGCATGTGCGGCGGCTCCGCGAACCACCGCTGCTTGCCCGCCCAGACGAAGGGCGAGAGGTTGCGGTTGACGGTCGCGAGGCCCGCCCGGGCCACGCCCTTGGCCCGCGGCATCATGCCGTGGAGCGCCTTCGGAGCCTCAAGGCCGACACCGTGCGAGGTGCCGCCGGCGACCACGACCAGCCAACCGTCGGACGCGGCCTTCTGCTGGCGGTAGCCGAAGCGGTCACCCTTGGCGACGGCGGTGACATCGAGGACGGCGCCGCGGTACTCCGTGGCCTCGTGATCGCCCAGCCAGAGGTTCGTGCCGATGCGCGCGCGGAAGCGGGTCTGGGGGAACTGCTGCTGCAGACGCGCGAGTTCACCGGCCTTGAGGTGGCTGACGAACATCGTGTGGAGCGGGAGGCGGGCCGCGCGCAGGCGGTCCATCCAGCCGATGACCTCCTCGACGGCGTCGGAGCCGTCGGTGCGGTCCAGCGGCAGGTGGATCGCGAAACCTTCGAGGCGCACGTCCTCGATCGCCGCGTGCAGCTGCGGAAGCTCCTGTTCGGTGATGCCGTGCCGCTTCATCGAGGACATGACCTCGATGACGACACGAGCGCCCACCAGGCCGTACACGCCGTCGAGCGACGACACGGAGCGGATGACGCGGTCGGGCAGCGGCACCGGCTCCTCGCCCCGCCGGAACGGGGTCAGGACCAGCAGGTCACCGCTGAACCAGTCCTTGATCCGGGCGGCTTCGTACGTGGTGCCCACGGCGAGGATGTCGGAGCCGAAGCGCGTGGCTTCCTCGGCGAGGCGCTCGTGACCGAAGCCGTAACCGTTGCCCTTGCAGACCGGGACGATGCCCGGAAACTGCTCCAGCAGGTGCTTCTGGTGTGCCCGCCAGCGCGCGGTGTCGACATAGAGCGTGAGCGCCATGGCTGGATCCCGGAACCTTTCTCGTGTCTGCGGTGTATCAGAGGTATGGAAGGAAATTGTGCGGGATCAGCGGCGCGACATGTAGATGTCCAGCGCCTTGTGCAGCAGCTTGTTGAGCGGGAAGTCCCACTCGCCGATGTACTCGGCGGCCTCGCCGCCGGTGCCGACCTTGAACTGGATCAGGCCGAAGAGGTGATCGGTCTCGTCCAGCGAGTCGGAGATGCCGCGCAGGTCATAGACCGTTGCCCCCATGGCGTACGCGTCGCGGAGCATCCGCCACTGCATCGCGTTCGAGGGCCGGACCTCACGCCCGATGTTGTCCGAGGCGCCGTAGGAGTACCAGACGTGCCCGCCGACGACGAGCATCGTCGCGGCCGACAGGTTCACGCCGTTGTGCCGTGCGAAGTACAGCCGCATGCGGTTGGGATCCTCGGAGTTGAGGGCCCGCCACATCTGCTCGAAGTAGCCGAGGGGCCGCGGGCGGAACTTGTCGCGCACGGCGGTGATCTCGTAGAGACGCTGCCACTCGGGAAGGTCCTGGTAACCGCCCTGGACGACCTCGACGCCCGCCTTCTCGGCCTTCTTGATGTTGCGCCGCCACAGCTGGTTGAAGCCCTTCTGGACCTCGTCCAGGGAGCGGTTGGCCAGCGGCACCTGGAAGACGAAGCGGGGCTGTACGTCACCGAAGCCGGCGCCGCCGTCCTCGCCCTGCTGCCAGCCCATCCGCCGCAGCCGGTCGGAGACCTCGAAGGCACGCGGCTCGATGTAGGTGGCCTCGGTGTCCCGCAGCCGCTTCACGTCCGGGTTCTGGATGCCTGCCTTGATCGCCGGAGCGTCCCAGCGGCGGATCACGACCGGCGGACCCATCTTCACGGAGAAGGCGCCCTGCTGCTTCAGATGCGCCAGCATCGGCTGCAGCCACTCGTCGAGGTTCGGGGCGTACCAGTTGATGACCGGGCCCTCGGGGAGGTACGCGAGGTACCGCTTCAGCTTGGGCAGCTGCCGGTAGAGCACCAGGCCCACGCCGACCAGCGCACCGGTCCGGTCGTCGAACCAGCCCAGGTTCTCCGAGCGCCATTCGCTCTTCACGTCAGCCCATGCCGGGACCTGGCAATGACTCGCCGACGGCAGTGTCTGGATATACGCCAGATGCTGCTCGCGACTGATGGTCCTCAGGGTCAGACTCATTCGGGGCGCTCCTCGGGCTGGTGTGTCCCCATGGGTTCAGGGGCTCCGGCTCTCGCGCCGAAGCCTACTGCGCCCTGCGAGCGCCCCGTCTGGGCGTACGGAACTCCGAGCCCCGGCCCGCTTGCGCGACCGGGGCCGGGAAGGCCGTCAGCCGACGATCCCGCCGAAGAGTCCGCCGTGCGCCATGCCCAGGAAGAAGCCGACCGCCGAGGCGCCGAGACCCAGGATCAGGCCGAAGCGCTCGCGCGTGGTCACCGAGATGAACTGGCCGTACGCGCCGGTGGCGATCCCGACCAGGCCCGCCCACGAGCTGAGCAGATGGAGGTTGTGGAACATCGCCGTCACGAAGGCGATCACCCCCAGCACCAGTGTCACGCCGACCAGCGCGTCCTGGAACGGATGGGCCTTGCCGTCCGAGGCGAAGAGAGAGGTGGCGGTGTTCGGTCGCATTGCTTGTGCCATGTGAGGCACCTCCTGCGTGAGGCGGCGCATCGTAGCGCCATACACACCCGATGTGTACAGATTCTGCCCGTCCGCAGCCGGATTTCAACCGGAAGCCTCGGTGCGGGTACTCTGTACCGTCTGCACCGGTGTCTGCCCTGGCCACAGCATGAGCCCCCGTTCGCGGGAGCCGATTGTCAGTAGCGGCCGATACCGTTGCGTACGCATCACGACCCTCCTGCCACGGAACGACCGTGGCCGCTGAGTCCAAAGGAGGTGGGTTCCACATGCGTCACTACGAAGTGATGGTCATCCTCGACCCCGATCTCGAGGAGCGCGCTGTCTCCCCGTTGATCGAGAACTTCCTCTCCGTCGTCCGTGAGGGCAACGGAAAGGTCGAAAAGGTCGACACCTGGGGCCGTCGTCGTCTCTCGTACGAGATCAAGAAGAAGCCCGAGGGCATCTACTCGGTCATCGACCTGCAGGCCGAGCCTGCGGTCGTCAAGGAGCTCGACCGCCAGATGAACCTGAACGAGTCGGTCCTCCGGACCAAGGTCCTCCGTCCCGAGATGCACTGAGCTCTCTAGCTCAGCAGCACCCGGGAATCGAGTAGCAGCAACAAGCAGCCAGCAGCAAACCCGCCGAGAGGTTCCCCCATGGCAGGCGAGACCGTCATCACGGTCGTCGGCAATCTTGTCGACGACCCCGAGCTGCGCTTCACCCCCTCCGGTGCGGCGGTCGCGAAGTTCCGTGTCGCGTCCACCCCCCGCACCTTCGACCGTCAGACGAACGAGTGGAAGGACGGCGAGAGCCTCTTTTTGACCTGCTCGGTCTGGCGTCAGGCGGCGGAGAACGTCGCGGAGTCGCTTCAGCGAGGCATGCGCGTCGTCGTGCAGGGCCGGTTGAAGCAGCGGTCCTACGAGGACCGTGAGGGCATCAAGCGCACGGTCTACGAGCTGGACGTCGAGGAAGTCGGCGCCAGCCTGAAGAACGCCACGGCCAAGGTCACCAAGACCACCGGTCGCGGTGGCCAGGGCGGCCAGGGTAATTACGGCGGCGGTGGCGGCGGCCAGCAGGGCGGCGGCTGGGGCGGTGGCCCCGGTGGCGGTCAGCAGCAGGGTGGCGGCGGTGCTCCCGCCGACGACCCCTGGGCGACCGGTGCGCCGGCCGCTGGCGGTCAGCAGCAGGGCGGCGGCGGTGGCGGCTGGGGCGGAAGCTCCGGCGGCTCCGGTGGCGGCTACTCGGACGAGCCCCCCTTCTAAGCCTCAGGGCTTTCAGGCCTTCGGGCCGAGGGTGGGCCGAACCCCACTTCTTGATCACACAGGAGAAACACCATGGCGAAGCCGCCTGTGCGCAAGCCGAAGAAAAAGGTCTGCGCTTTCTGCAAGGACAAGGTCACGTACGTGGACTACAAGGACACGAACATGCTGCGGAAGTTCATTTCCGACCGCGGCAAGATCCGTGCCCGCCGCGTGACCGGCAACTGCACGCAGCACCAGCGTGACGTCGCCACGGCCGTGAAGAACAGCCGTGAGATGGCGCTGCTGCCCTACACGTCCACCGCGCGATAAGGGAAGGGTGACCGACTAATGAAGATCATCCTCACCCACGAGGTCTCCGGCCTCGGCGCCGCCGGCGAGGTCGTAGACGTCAAGGACGGCTACGCCCGCAACTACCTGATCCCGCGGAACTTCGCGATCCGCTGGACCAAGGGTGGCGAGAAGGACGTCGAGCAGATCCGTCGTGCTCGCAAGATCCACGAGATCGCGACCATCGAGCAGGCCAACGAGATCAAGGCCCGCCTCGAGGGCGTCAAGGTCCGTCTGGCCGTCCGCTCCGGCGACGCCGGTCGTCTCTTCGGTTCCGTCACTCCGGCTGACATCGCTTCGGCGATCGAGGCTGCCGGTGGCCCGAAGGTCGACAAGCGCCGTGTCGAGCTGGGCGCGCCGATCAAGACGCTGGGCGCCCACACGACGTCCGTGCGTCTGCACCCCGAGGTTGCCGCGAAGGTCAACGTCGAGGTCGTCTCCGCCTAAGCACTGCGCTTGGCAGAGTTGAAACGAAGCGATGGGCCGCACCCCTCGGGGTGCGGCCCATCGTCTTTCCTGGGAGGTGCTGTTTCACGTGAAACAGCACCTCGGGAACTGCCCCTACCAGGAAACGACGACGCTTTCAGGACGGCCGCTCAGCGCGTGGCGCCGGTGACGATCCAGCGGCCCGAGCGGGAGCGCAGCCAGAGCGTCAGCATGCGTACCGCCATCATCAGCGTCATCGCTCCCCACAGCGTTGTCAGGCCTCCCCCGAAGACCGGCACGAGCAGGGCGACCGGTGTGAAGACAGCCAGCGTGATGATCATGGCCCAGGCGAGGTAGGGCCCGTCGCCCGCGCCCATCAGGACGCCGTCGAGGACGAAGACGATGCCGCAGACGGGCTGGGCGAGAGCCACCACCACGAGGGCGGGCAGTGCCGCGTCCTGGACGGCGGCGTCGCCCGTGAAGAGCGGGATGAACAACGGCCGGGCGAGGACGACCAGCAGCCCGAGGACGACACCCGAGGCGATGCCCCACTCGACCATCCGGCGACAGACGGCGCGTGCGCCGTCCGGATCATCGGCGCCCAGATAGCGTCCGATGATCGCCTGCCCGGCGATGGCGATGGCGTCGAGCGCGAAGGCCAGCAGACTCCACAGGGAGAGAACGATCTGATGGGCGGCCACGTCGGAATCCCCGAGGCGGGCGGCCACGGCGGTCGCGATCATCAGGATGGCCCGCAGCGAGAGCGTGCGGACCAGGAGTGGCGCACCGGCTTGGGCGCAGGCCCGGATCCCGGCGATGTCGGGACGCAGCGAGGCGCCGTGGCGCTGTGCTCCGCGTACGACGACGAAGAGGTACACGGCGGCCATGCCGCACTGGGCGATGACGGTGCCCCAGGCGGAGCCGGCGATACCGAGGCCGGCGCCGTAGACCAGGCCGACGTTGAGGACGCCGTTGGCGATGAACCCGCCGACCGCGACGTACAGCGGGGTCCGGGTGTCCTGCAGGCCGCGCAGGACACCGGTGGAGGCGAGGACGACGAGCATGGCGGGGATGCCGAGCGAGGAGATCCGGAGATAGGTGACGGCGTACGGGGCCGCGGTGTCCGATGCGCCGAAAAGTTCCACGAGGGCGGGAGCGGTGGGCAGGACGAGGGCGATGACGACGGCACCGAGGAGCAGCGCGAGCCAGATGCCGTCCATGCCCTGGCGAATGGCGGACGGGAGGTCCCCGGCGCCCACCCTGCGGGCGACGGCGGCAGTGGTGGCGTAGGCGAGGAAGACGAAGACGCTCACCGCGGTGGTGAGGAGCGCCGAGGCGACACCGAGACCGGCGAGCTGTGCGGTGCCGAGGTGCCCCACGATGGCACTGTCGGCCAGCACGAAGAGGGGCTCGGCGACCAGCGCGCCGAAAGCGGGAACGGCGAGCGAGATGATCTCTCGGTCGTGCCGTCGCCGGGCGGTCTTGGATGCCGCGGGAGCCTGTGTCATGGGTGCCAATCTAATCTTCCACAGGTAAGAGATGCAATGCCTACGAGACCCTTACGCGAGCCGTCCGGGAGCATGCTGCCCTGCGTGGTTTGCAACGATCTTGGTCCGACCGGGAAAGTTTTTCTTCTGCACAGCCAGTGGATGGGGAAAGTGCAGGTCAGCGGCGTTTTCGTGGAGTTGCTGAGGGCTTGTTCACAGGGCTGTCCACCGGGCCGTGCACAGGTTTGGGGAGGTTCTCCACAGCATAGGGTCCGTCATCCACACCGCCTGTGGATAACCAGATTGGCTGACGGTGCCCACAGGCCTACCGTGGTCCGGCGCCCGCCTCCTCGTGCGACCTCGGAAACCGCGTAAAACCGACGCGTCAGAACCGGAGTTGGGACCCCTTATTTGTCAGTGTCGTGCCGTAGGAAAGAGGGGCACGGCGAGGTCCGCTCGGCGGACGGGAGGAGGCGGCCCGGTGAGTATTTCCGAGCCTTTGGACGACCCCTGGGCCGACAGCGGTCCCAGTGACCGTCTGCCCGTTTCCCGTCAGCGCCGCGACGGAGGCCGGGGCCGCGACGAGCAGCACGATCGTGGCCGGGAGAGCGGCTGGGACGGCGGAGGCACGTCGTTCGAGCGCGTTCCGCCGCAGGATCTCGACGCGGAGCAGTCCGTGCTGGGCGGCATGCTGCTCTCCAAGGACGCCATCGCCGACGTCGTCGAGGTCCTCAAGGGCCACGACTTCTACCGGCCCGCGCACGAGACGATCTACGCCTCGATCCTCGACCTCTACGCGAAGGGCGAGCCGGCCGACCCCATCACCGTGGCCGCCGAGCTCACCAAGCGCGGTGAGATCACCAAGGTCGGCGGCGCATCGTATCTGCACACGCTCGTCCAGACGGTCCCGACCGCGGCGAACGCCGAGTACTACGCGGAGATCGTCCACGAGCGTGCGGTGCTGCGCCGCCTGGTGGAGGCCGGCACGCGCATCACGCAGATGGGCTACGCGGCCGACGGCGACGTCGACGAGATCGTCAACAGCGCCCAGGCCGAGATCTACGCGGTCACCGAGCAGCGCACCACCGAGGACTACCTGCCCCTCGGCGACATCATGGAGGGCGCGCTCGACGAGATCGAGGCGATCGGGTCGCGCTCTGGGGAGATGACCGGTGTCCCGACCGGCTTCACCGACCTGGACCAGCTCACCAACGGCCTGCACCCCGGCCAGATGATCATCATCGCGGCCCGCCCCGCCATGGGTAAGTCGACACTGGCCCTGGACTTCGCGCGGGCCTGCTCGATCAAGCACAACATGCCGAGCGTGATTTTCTCGCTCGAAATGGGGCGCAACGAGATCGCGATGCGTCTGCTGTCGGCCGAGGCCCGGGTGGCGCTGCACCACATGCGCTCCGGCACGATGACCGACGATGACTGGACCCGCCTCGCCCGGCGCATGCCGGACGTCTCGGCCGCCCCGCTCTACATCGACGACTCCCCGAACCTGTCGATGATGGAGATCCGCGCCAAGTGCCGCCGCCTCAAGCAGCGCAACGACCTGAAGCTCGTCGTCATCGACTATCTGCAGCTCATGCAGTCGGGCGGTTCCAAGAGATCCGAGAGCCGTCAGCAGGAAGTCTCGGACATGTCGCGAAACCTGAAGCTCCTGGCCAAGGAGCTGGAGCTGCCGGTGATCGCGCTCTCGCAGCTGAACCGTGGCCCCGAGCAGCGTACGGACAAGAAGCCCATGGTCTCTGACCTGCGTGAATCCGGCTCGATCGAGCAGGACGCGGACATGGTGATCCTGCTGCACCGCGAGGACGCGTACGAGAAGGAGTCACCTCGCGCGGGCGAGGCGGACATCATCGTGGGCAAGCACCGTAACGGCCCGACGGCGACGATCACGGTCGCCTTCCAAGGCCACTACTCACGCTTCGTGGACATGGCCCAGACCTGATCCAGGGACGTGTAGGGGCTCAAATTTCGTGTCGGAATCTCACGGTCGATGTCGGATCGAAGTCGGATCCGACATCCCGGTGAGACAGCCCAGTGTCCCGTCGCATTCCAGCTGTCAGTTTCTCAATGTTCTGCAGACCGACCTTGCGGGTTCTCATTCGCCGCGGAGGCGGACCAGACGCCGAGGTCGCCTCCCGGCAGGGACACGAACCGCCGTCCTCCAGGTCCTGTGATCTGCCACGCCTCGAACGCCGCATCGGTTGGACACGTCAGGTGCGTGCCGTCCTCGAACACAATCCGAAGCATGCCGGACTTGAAAGCGACCGCAGAGACGACCTTCGTCCCGAAGAGCGGAAGGACTGCGGCCACGTCCTGGGTCTCTGGCACCAGAAGCACGCCGGGATTGGTGTGGGCCGGCCCGGATGAGAGCCGAGCAGGCGTTTCGAGTGTGACTTCCCAACCTTCGTCGAGGGCCAGCGTGAGGCGGTAGTCGACAGTGATCCCAGCAACGCCCCGCCCTCGGAGATTCAGGATCCACCGGTCATCGTGTTCGACCGGCTCTGCTTCGGTGCTCATCACCTCACCATGGTGCACGGCCCAGCCGAGGGCGACGGACGGTCATCAAAGATTCCGCCGAAGCCACGTCTGTTGAGAATCCGGCGAGGCGTGTTCTCGATCCACTTGGCGAACCAGCAGCTCAGGCCAAGATCCAGAGACAGCTCCGATGCGACGGGACACCCAGGTCACAGATTCGCCGGCTCGTGCCGTGTGTCCGGTCTCAATGCAGGTGGCGAACGGCTCGCCCAACATGGCGAACAGACCAGGGGCGAGTTGGCGTGGCTTGACCGATCCGGGGCTGCTGAAGCCGTTAAGGTCCCGGGTCGTGAAGGAGAAGAGGGAACGAGGCTGTTTTTGCGGGTGCGGCGAGAACGCGGAGATGGGCAGGTGGTTCGCTCCGGGCCACGACGTCACCGCGGCCGCCGCCCTGCGCGCTGTGGAGGAATTGCGCCTGCCGCACCAGCTGGTCTCGGCGGGTTTCGGCCCGGAGCGCTCGGTGGTCGAGGCGGCTGTCCGGGAGGCGGGCTGGGTGCGCTGCCCAGGGTGCGCGTATGTCGGGCCGTCGGCCAACCACACCTGCACCGACGCCCCGGTCGGCGACCAGCCCCCCTCCCCACCCCAACCTGGGCTGGATCAGGAGCACGAACTCGCACTTCCGGGCCCCGCCACAGCGCTGCTGACCGAGTCCGGGGCTGCCCAGGGCCGATTGCTGCCCGGGGCAGCCGACCCGACGTGGGAGACGGTGCCGCTGCATCTACGCCAGCAGCTCCGGAGGCCCGCGCAGGAGCTGGTGTCGCCCGCACGAGGGCCACTGGCAGCGCGGGAGAACCGGCGGCTGCTGTCCGCGGTGAGGGCCGCCGCCGGGATGCGGATGACCGGCGCACACTGGCTCCTACTGCTCACCACCGGCCGGAAGACTTTCGGCAGCCCGCGCAGCCAGCGTGCTCAGGCGCTGTACGCGGTGCTGGAGCAGGTGGCGGTCCAGCACGCGGCGCCCGCCGAGGATGAGGGCGCTGACCCCGTCGTACAGCACAGCTAGATAGCCCACAGGTTCGCCATGTTGAGCGAGCCGTTCGCCACCTGCACTGAGACCGGACACGTGTGCACCAAACGCCGAGGATCCGGCGTGAAGTTGAGACTTCAGCGACCGACATCGCGTGAGACAACTCGTAGACCCGCAGGTCGCAGGGGCACCGACCGACGCGAGCCGCGAGATCCTACAGGACGTGTAGGGGCTCAAATTTCGTGTCGGAATCTCACGGTCGATGTCGGATCGAAGTCGGATCCGACATCCCGGTGAGACAGCCCAGTGTCCCGTCGCATTCCAGCTGTCAGTTTCTCAATGTTCTGCAGACCGACCTTGCGGGTTCTCATTCGCCGCGGAGGCGGACCAGACGCCGAGGTCGCCTCCCGGCAGGGACACGAACCGCCGTCCTCCAGGTCCTGTGATCTGCCACGCCTCGAACGCCGCATCGGTTGGACACGTCAGGTGCGTGCCGTCCTCGAACACAATCCGAAGCATGCCGGACTTGAAAGCGACCGCAGAGACGACCTTCGTCCCGAAGAGCGGAAGGACTGCGGCCACGTCCTGGGTCTCTGGCACCAGAAGCACGCCGGGATTGGTGTGGGCCGGCCCGGATGAGAGCCGAGCAGGCGTTTCGAGTGTGACTTCCCAACCTTCGTCGAGGGCCAGCGTGAGGCGGTAGTCGACAGTGATCCCAGCAACGCCCCGCCCTCGGAGATTCAGGATCCACCGGTCATCGTGTTCGACCGGCTCTGCTTCGGTGCTCATCACCTCACCATGGTGCACGCCCCAGCCCAGGGCCACGGACCGCCATCCAAGACTCCCCCCAAGCCACGTCAGTTGAGAATCCGCCCAGGCGTGTTCTCGATCCACTACGCGAACCACCAGCTCAGGCCAAGATCCAGAGACAGCTCCGATGCGACGGGACACCCAGGTCACAGATTCGCCGGCTCGTGCCGTGTGTCCGGTCTCAATGCAGGTGGCGAACGGCTCGCCCAACATGGCGAACAGACCAGGGGCGAGTTGGCGTGGCTTGACCGATCCGGGGCTGCTGAAGCCGTTAAGGTCCCGGGTCGTGAAGGAGAAGAGGGAACGAGGCTGTTTTTGCGGGTGCGGCGAGAACGCGGAGATGGGCAGGTGGTTCGCTCCGGGCCACGACGTCACCGCGGCCGCCGCCCTGCGCGCTGTGGAGGAATTGCGCCTGCCGCACCAGCTGGTCTCGGCGGGTTTCGGCCCGGAGCGCTCGGTGGTCGAGGCGGCTGTCCGGGAGGCGGGCTGGGTGCGCTGCCCAGGGTGCGCGTATGTCGGGCCGTCGGCCAACCACACCTGCACCGACGCCCCGGTCGGCGACCAGCCCCCCTCCCCACCCCAACCTGGGCTGGATCAGGAGCACGAACTCGCACTTCCGGGCCCCGCCACAGCGCTGCTGACCGAGTCCGGGGCTGCCCAGGGCCGATTGCTGCCCGGGGCAGCCGACCCGACGTGGGAGACGGTGCCGCTGCATCTACGCCAGCAGCTCCGGAGGCCCGCGCAGGAGCTGGTGTCGCCCGCACGAGGGCCACTGGCAGCGCGGGAGAACCGGCGGCTGCTGTCCGCGGTGAGGGCCGCCGCCGGGATGCGGATGACCGGCGCACACTGGCTCCTACTGCTCACCACCGGCCGGAAGACTTTCGGCAGCCCGCGCAGCCAGCGTGCTCAGGCGCTGTACGCGGTGCTGGAGCAGGTGGCGGTCCAGCACGCGGCGCCCGCCGAGGATGAGGGCGCTGACCCCGTCGTACAGCACAGCTAGATAGCCCACAGGTTCGCCATGTTGAGCGAGCCGTTCGCCACCTGCACTGAGACCGGACACGTGTGCACCAAACGCCGAGGATCCGGCGTGAAGTTGAGACTTCAGCGACCGACATCGCGTGAGACAACTCGTAGACCCGCAGGTCGCAGGGGCACCGACCGACGCGAGCCGCGAGATCCTACAGGACGTGTAGGGCCTCATTTTCCGTGTCGGAATCTCACAGTTGATGTCGGATGGATGTCGGATACGACATCGCTGTGAGACTGGCTAGAGCTCGGACCCTTGTTTCGCTCAAACGTGTGAGTACCTCCGGCTTTTCTGGAGGAAGCGTGGCTGTCTGCTCCAGGCTGTCATCCACTGCTTGATCGCATCGAGCCTGCTGCAGGGGCGGGGGTGGCTGGTGTCAGTTGAGTCGGCCGTGGTGAGTTTCCGTACGCCGGTCCAGGTGGTTGAAGACGAACCGTGGGAGAGCACCGGTAGTGCCACGTTGGCGGCGGTGACACCGTGGAGGACCTTCCGTTGGTACAAGGGCCAGAAGCACTACTCGGGTACGTACTGGTCCTCCACCATGCGCGATCATGTGATCTACGAGTCGCGTCTTGAACTGGCCCGGCTGCTGTTCGATGACTTCGCCCCGTCTGTTCGCCGCATCCTGGCACAGCCGTTCCTGCTCAAAGCCGATGTCGAGGGGAAGTGGCGCAAGCACATCCCTGACTACTTGCTGATCACCGGAGACGGTCCGGTCGTTGTGGACGTCAAGCCGAGGCATCGGGTGACGAAGCCGGAGGTGACGTTCACCTTCGCCTGGACCCGGCGGGTGGTGGAAGCACGGGGATGGCAATACGTGGTCTGGAGCGAGCTGCCTCCGGCAGAACTGGAAAACGTGCGGTTCCTTGCCGGGTATCGCCGTGACTGGCTCTTCGATGGAGCCTTGCTTGATGAGGTCCGAGCCATGGGCTTGGACGGGCGGACACTTGGCGAGCTGGGTGAACTGCTTCCGGAGCGCGAGCGGGAGGAGATCCGTTCCGCGGCCCTGCATCTTCTCTGGGGCGGCGAGGTGGTCACCGACCTGAGCACACCGATCAGCAGCCGCCATGTCCTGAAGGTCCCGCAGTGAGCCGGGCAGGAACCCGGGTGGGGGTCGGCACCCGGTTCCGCTATGACGGCGAGACCGTCGAGGTGATCGAGTTGGCGATCACCTCGAACGGCAACGAGGCAGTACTCAAGGACGGCCGGGGCAAGTTGATTCGGCTGAGTGTGAAGGAACTGCTGCTGTCTGACCGGGCTCGCGTAATCCCGGAGGGTCCCGGGCCGTCCGGTGACGAAGACATCGCCGGTGTCGTGCTGAGCCAGCTGTCGGAGGCCGAGCAAGACGGAGTACGGGAGCGGGCAGCCCACATCCGTGAGGTCCTGACGGGCTATCGGTCGGGAACGCCGGAATTGGTGGCGGGCGGGGAGCCGAGGCCGGAATACCTGCCTGACGTCTCGCTTGGTGACCGTTACGCGAGCAAGGCGGCTGAAATCGGCGTCACCGTTCGCACCATCGAGCGGTGGGTGCGGGACTACCGCCGTGGCGGCGAGGCGGGTCTGGCGGCCGCGGGACGGCCGGCACGGGGGCGGGCCACCAAGGTGGACGACCGGTGGGTGGAGACAGCCAGGGAAGTAATGGTCGAACATACCGGAGAGTCGAAGCCGTCCCGCACGATGGTGATCGAACGGACCCGGGCCCGGGTGATCGCGCGGTTCGGTTCGGACGTCGTGCCGCAGCCCAGTCGGGCCACGGCCTTCCGGATCCTTGAGGAACTGGAGGACCAACACCCGCTGTTCCGGATGAGTACGAAGCGGAACCGGGACATCGCCGACCGGCCGGACGGGCCCTACGGCAAGCTGCGGCCGACCAGGCCGGGCGAGTACTTGCTGATGGACTCCACCAGGCTGGACGTGTTCGCCTTCGACCCGTTCACGCTGCGGTGGGTGCAGGCCGAGCTGAGCGTCGGCATGGACTGGTACACCCGCTGCATCACCGGGATCCGCCTCACCCCGGTGTCGACGAAGGCAGTGGATATTGCGGCAGTGCTCTACCAGTCGTTCCGCCCACCGCCAGCGGGAAGAAGCTGGCCGCGCTACGCGGTCTGGCCCGAGCACGGCATCCCGCGGACCGTCCTGGTCGACACAGCTGTTGCCGAAGGAGCTGGCGCTTCGGGCCCCGTCCTGGTTCCGGAGACCCTGGTCATCGACCATGGCAAGCCCTACGACTCCGAGCATCTGACCAGCGTCTGCCGGAGGATGGGGATCTCCATCCAGCCGGCGAGGCTGCGGATGGGCCGGGACAAAGGGCCCGTAGAAAGGTTCTTTCGCACCCTGCGCGAGGGGCTACTGCAAGCGCTGCCCGGCTACAAGGGGCCAGACATCCATTCCCGGGGCGAACACCCGGAGGACGACGCGTTCTTCTTCCTGCACGAGCTGGAGGCGATCATCCGGGAGTGGGTCGCGGTGGTTTACCACCACCGACCTCACGCAAGCCTGGTCGACCCCGGATTGCCTGGGCTGCGGATGTCCCCGGCGAAGATGTTCGAGCACGGCATGGCCCGGGCCGGCTACATCGAAGCACCCCGGGACCCGAACCTCGCCTACGAGTTCCTGAAGACCGAATGGCGCACGATCCAGCACTACGGCGTCGAGATCAACCGCCGTCGCTACAACGGGCCCGGTCTCAAGGGCCTCAGCGATGTCCGGAATCCGTACGACGGCCCGGTCAAGAACGGCTGGCCATTCCAGGTCGACCCCGACGACATCACCCGGATCTACTTTCGGGCTCCGGACCGCTGCTGGCATGCCCTGACATGGGAGCATGCGCCAGCGGCTGGAATGCCGCTGAGCGAGGACGCTCTGATCTTCGCCAGGAAGCTGGCCGCCGCGAAATACCGCTACCCCGACGACCGGCTCGCGGTCGCCGACCTGCTGGAACGCTGGAACCTCGGCCTGGGCACGACGCTAGCCGAGCGGCGCATGGCCCTGCGGCTCTCACGTGAACAGGCTGCCATCGAACTGCCCGACACCGAGGAACAGGTCCTCTCGCTCCCTTCTGTCCGCAAGGCTCTGGGCGAGGAGACGGCCTCTTCCCACGGAGAGCCGGAGGTGGCCGCAGCGCCCGAAATGGGCGATGACGACGAAGCCGACCTGGAAGACCTCGCCGGCGAGGACGACTTCTACGCCGACGCCCTGGAGGATGCGTGACCGTCACCACCAGCCTGCCGAGCATGGGCAACCTGGCACTGTCCCGGAAGGAGGACTTCAGAGCATTCGCCGATGCCCCACGCCGAAGCCAACCCGAGCTGCTGACATGCGCCGAGCTGAAGAAGCTCAGCCCCGAGGCGAGAGCTGAATACAGCCGTCGGCGACGGGAATGGCATGCCAACCTCGGCCCGATCAAGACTCCTCAACTATCCGCCTTGCACGAGGACTTGTGGGACATCGTCGACAGCAACCTGCAGGACGGCGACAAGGCCAAGGGCGCCGTCGCCGTCGATGCTTTTCCCGGTTTGGGCAAAACCACCTCGGTCCTCGCGTTCACCCGGGAATTCCACCGCAGAGAGATTGCCGAGCAAGGCGAGTTCACCGCCCAGGGCAATGAGCGATGGCCGGTCTGCCGGGTCGGGCTCACCGGCAACACCGGCATGAAGGACCTGAACCGGGCCCTGCTGGAGTTCTTCGGGCACCCTGGCCGCCACCGCGGCACCACAGCCCAGCTTGGCCAGCAGGCTCTGGACTGCGTGTTGTCCTGTGAGGTCCGTCTGCTGGTGCTGGATGACCTGCACTTTCTGAAATGGCGCAAGACCAGCGGCATCGAGGTCAGCAACCATCTCAAGTGGATCGCCAACGAGTTCCCCGTTACTTTGCTGAAAGTCGGGGTCGGGCTCGCTGAGAAGGGATTGTTCAGCGAAGGGGACACCGGCGGCGACACCACCTTGGCTCAGACAGGCCGCCGAACCACGCGGCTGGACATGCCGCCCTTCACAATCACCAAAGAGAACGGTCGCCGCGAATGGCGGCAAATGCTCCTGGCTCTCGAAAAGCGCATCGTCCTTGCCGACAAACACCCCGGCATGCTCGCGGACGACCTGTCCGACTACCTCTTCGCACGCAGCACCGGCCATATCGGCTCGCTGGTGACACTGGTCAACCGCGGCTGCCAGCGGGCCATCCGCAGCGGCACCGAACGCCTCGACCGTGACCTGCTCGACCGGGTGAAGAACGACGAGGCGTCCGAGGCTGCCCGCAGAGAACTCGAAGCCGCGTTGGGACGAGGGAAGCTGACCAGCCGACCCGGCGCCAACCGGCGGAAGGCTGCATGAGGCCCCGCATTCGAACCCTCCCACTGCGAGTGCAACCCCTTCCCGGAGAGGCGTTCGACTCCTGGCTGGAGACATCGGCGGTTCGCCATCACGCCACCTTGGGCGAGCTTCAGCGGCACCTCGGATTTCCCTCCCGCAGTGGCGCTGGTGACCGCACCCGGGGCATCCCTCCGGACTGGACGATCGCACTGCCTGCCCCAGAAGCCGCAGCCGTCGCCCGCGCGAGCGGACTGCCCCTGGAAAAGGTCATGAGCATGACGCTGGCCCACTACGACGGTCGGGCCCTACACATCACCGCCGATGGCCTGCACGTCAAACGCGGAAGGCTCTGGGGCCGCTCTGGCTCCCGGTTCTGTCCGGACTGCCTGGCCGCATCCACCGGCCGCTGGCAGCTAACCTGGCGCTTGGGCTGGACCTTCGCCTGTCCCACCCACCGCTGTCTTCTGGCGGACTGCTGTCCGAGCTGCGGACGCATCCAGAGACTTCAGCCCCGCTCCGGCAAGCTTGTCCCCCGACCTGGGTTCTGCGGAAACCCGCCGGCCCGCACGGACGACCCTCCATCGGCCGGCTGCGGCTTCGATCTGACCCAAACCCCTACTTTCCGCCTGCCGGAAGGACATCCGGCCCTGCTCGCTCAGGACCGGGTGTTAGGGATCATCGATAGCGGAACGGCGTCGTTCGGCCCTTATGCGGCACACCCTCAGCCAGCACGAACCGCCCTGAATGACATCCGTGCCATCAGCGGTCGCGTCCTGGCAGCTTTGCCTCCCCACTCCCTCGTCGCCCTGGCCCCGCCGGACCTCGCCGAACGGCACCTCGTCCCCGAGCCCGGCTGTCATCTCGCACACCGAGCCGCAGCCCGCCCTGGCTACATGTCGCCGGCGCGGGCAGTGAGTACTGCGGCTGCCGTGACGCTCACGTTGAGCGTCCTCGCTCACCGCGACATCCACCGCAGCGGGAGCGCGATGCGCGAACTGCTGTTGGCAATGCATCCGGATCTTCACCAAGTCACGGCCACCAGCATCGACAGCTGGGGATGCGGCCTGAGCCCTGTTCTCAAGGCCGTGCACCTAGCCGCGCTTGCCCCGTCCTTCACGCCTCTGGAACAGCTCCGGTTCCGCACGATCACAGCCCTGCCCAGCTGTCCCAGCACCGCAAGCCGGGCAGGCGGCCAGCGAGCCCGGAAGATCCCGAGCACGTTCTGGCCCTCCTGGGCCATGCGCTTCAGTGCCTCACCGGAGGGCTTCCACAACGTCCTTCCTATGGCCTTGTCCGCCTCACTGCTGGTGATCAACAGCTGGGTCCGGCTCGACGCCGCCGCCGAACTCCTCGACTCCCATACCGACGGCCCCGCCGTCGGCCGCATCCAGCACAAACTGGGCCAGGACCCGCGCTGGCCTGACGTTCAGACCGCCTTGATCCGACTGGCCAACTACCTCGACGCGCACGACGTTCCCATCGACTACTCCAGGCGTCGCCGCTTGGACTACACCTTCCTGCTGCCGCACGAGCGCTGGCTGGAGATCTGCCGGTCCACCGGCACCCAGCCCGGAAACGGACGGCGCGAGTGGGTCGTCCGCCGCCGTCTGTTCCAACGCATCAGCGGCCTGCCAGCGCAAGCCTCCCCAGGGTTCGACGAGGACGAAGAAGCACACTTCCGCGTCGAGGCCGCACGATTCCCCGTCTTCCTGACACCCGAGCTTGCGGAAGCGCTGAACGACGAGGCCCGCGCGTTCCTCCTTGCCCAGCGCATCCGGAACGAACCGGTGGTCTGGCAGCCACCCGCTCGCCTACTCGATGGACTCGACTTGCCCGGACCCGACCCCACCACCATCGACATCCCACACCTGCACTGTCTGATCCGTCAGGGCAAGCATCCCGTTCGACGGACAGCTCAGACCCTCGGCACCAGCATCCCCGTGGTTCGAGGCATTCTGGAGGAGAACCCCGCTCCTGCCGCCGCTCTGACCGAGGCCGCCGCGAGATCAACAGGCCGCGTTCGTTACGCGGCTCGACAACAGCTCTCGAGAAGTGACTTCGCCCGCCTCTACCAGAGTGAACATCTCTCACTCGCCCGGATTGCAGAACTCACTGGCATCTCCCGCACGGTTCTGACCCCGCTCGCACACGAATACGGCATCCCGCTGCGTGATGGACCGCAGGACTACACGCGCCGAGGGATCGTCGAGCGCGACTGGCTGCACGAGCAATACGTCGTTCGTCGCCGGACCCTTGCTGATCTCGCCCGGGAGAGGGGCATGAGTCACGCGCACATGGAGCGGTGGGCACACAGACATAACATCCCGATCAGGCCCCGAGGCGGAGTGAGTCACGACTCGGCTCTTCGCTTGGCCGAACAAGCAGCCCACGCACCTGCGATTCTGCGCAAGGCCCTCACCAGCCCCTATGCATGGCAGCGGCTGGAACGCTTCGCGGCAGCGGCTCCACACCCGAGCCTCTATCAAGCCGCCCGATTTCGCCGCATCACGCCCGCGGCACTGATGAAGCAGATTCAGCGGCTTGAGAACGACCTCGGCCAACAACTACTCGAGCGGGCTGAGCGCGGACACCCCATGAAGCTGACGGCCTTCGGCCAGAAGGTCGCCGCAGCTGCCCGCGAAGCCCTTGCTGATCCCGACCAAAAATGCTTTGCCCAGGCCGGTGAGGGGTTGCTACCTTCACGCCAGCGCGAGAGGCGCGTGATCACGGGAGAGGGAGGTTGATGAATATGGCTGCCGTCGGCCGTCTTCAGCATGCCCTTTTCCGGCCCGCGCGTTAGCAGAGCGCGGTCCGGTCGTTCCAACGACCAGGAATAACACGTGACTTCCTCCATTTCATCAGCCCGCATTCAGCTGACCACCGACCGCCTCGTTCTCCGGACCTGGACCATGACCGAGGCCACCGAGGTCCTCGACGACACCAGGTCGGCCCACTGGGCGGACGACTTCCCTGCCGAAGGCGACCGCGCCGTTGCGGGCCTCTTCGGCCAGTTCCCCGACTGGCTCGGCGAGCATGGCCACCGTCTGATCATCGAGCGCGACAGCGGCCTGGTCGTGGGCTCGATCGGCCTGTTCTGGCCGCCCAGCGAGGGAACCCTCGAAATCGGATACGGCATCGTGGCGTCCCGTCGCGGCCGGGGCTATGCCCCCGAGGCCACCCGGGCTCTCGCCGAGTTCGCCCTCACCACCCCCGGCGTCCACACGGTGTTCGCCAACGTGGAGCTGTCGAACCCGGCCTCCGTCCGCGTCCTGGAGAAGGCCGGCTTCCACCGATGGGCCACTGAGGAAAACGAGGAGAACCTGGCCCGCTTCGGGATCACGAAGCCGAACCACCACGAGCGATGATTCCTTGGGGTCGGCGGGATGTCGTCGGCCCCACATCACCGCTGAGGAAATGACACGGCGGTGAGGCAGGACTTTCCCGCCAGGCCGTGAGACAACCAGAGAAACCCCAGGTCACGGCATCGGTAGATGTCACGAGCGGTGAGAACCTACATGAATGTAGGGGACCGTTCTACCTCAGCAATCGGGCCCGTTGTCCTGTGACAGGTGATCTTCCTTTTTGTCAGTGAATCTTGCTCATGGGGACAGTCTTGCCACTACACCTTGCTCGGGTCCGACGGATCGAGGCGGAGACGTGCCCTTATGGCGATCACCGTGAGCAAGATCCGCTGACAAGATCCGAGCCGGAGAAGCTCCACCCGATGGTCTCAGCCAGGCTGCGTTCGCCACTGAAGATTCCTCGCCGCAGGTGTCCTGTGCCAGGGAAGTTTGAGCGCGTGCCATCGAACCTTGCCGGTATCAACTCGGCTCACTCGATGCCTTGGATGACGCTGGCGTGGGCCTGAGAGTGGTGACACGTTGGTGAGGTGCGCCGCCGCAGGTCGCCGCCACATGAACGCTGCACCTTTTGGCGCAAGCTGGGAGTACATCATGAGGGAACCAGAGCTGCTTGCCGCACTTACAAGAGGAAGGGAGGCCGTCGACGAGTACATGGCCTTTTGGGTAATGACGAACGGCAGCTGGAACGAGGAGCCTGCGACTGAAATCCTCTGCCAGAAATCGGCACCGCTGGTCAAGCCCATCACTTTCGACAGGACCAAAGAGGGTGTGACTGGCGCTGATTGGCTCTGGTGGTGGGTTGATCGAGAAACCGGAATCTGCTTCGGGATGTTCGTTCAGGCTAAGAGCCTTAAGCGAAAGGGCAAAGGGTGGTCCATCGATTTTGAGCATAAGAACAAGAGCGGAGTCCAACTACCGGACCTGCTTCGGACCGCCGACCACTACAAGGTTCCTCCGGTGTACGTCTTGTACTGCGGTGACGCGTCCTACCGGGCGGGATTGATCTGTGGCGACAGCCACACAGAGCCGGACTGTAACCGGTGCGCTCGGGCTGGCGTGTCGGTCCTCAGCGCTCGAGTCGCCCAGCGGCGACTGCTTAACGATCCTGGCTCTGCTGCCGTGGAGGCTTTCCATGATGCCTCACCCCTGGAATACCTGGCCGACCCAGCGCTACCACGAACCCGTTTCTGGGACCTGAACTTCCCAAGCTGCGGCCACGAACTGAAACGCATGCTGGTGGCTCCGAATTACGGACCGCAGCAGGTCGCCTCGGTAATTTGGAAGCAGATGTCAAAAATCCGCACGAGGGGTGACTACGAGCTGGCCGTTGCGGGCAAGGTCGACATTGGGAGTGGAATGATTTTCAGAGATCTTCCCGCGGATCGCGGCCACTTCCCAGTTCCCTACTATCCGCACGTCCTCAGTGGATTGCGCTTCGAACTGCCCTCGTATGTCCGGGATGTCGAGGCAGGTAGCAGCCTCCCCCCGTCACTGACGCGCCACATTAAGGGGATCGCGATCTTCTACATGTAGCAGGTCAGTGCTCGTCCAGGGTGCGCTCTCAGCCCGTGAGGCCAGCCGCGAGCCGGGCAACTACCGGTCGATGTTCGCTGGCACGGGACACCCGTATCTAAGCAGTAGATGAGCAGTCAACGGTCTGCTTGAGCAGATAGCGTGCTGAAGTTGGCGCCCTCGGAGGAGGTCGCTGAAGCTTTTCCACGGCCTCCCTCCCCCGGGGAATCACTCGTGCTGGATTAGGAATGCCTCATAGATGTCCATGATCAAGTCCGAGGGATCTTCGCCTCGATCCTTCATATCCAGCATCTCGCCGAGGTCGGCTTTAGTGATGAAGAGGATCACCTTTTCGTCATCACTGAAGATCGAGTTTCGGCGAATATGCGCCGACTTACTCGGCTCAACATTCGTGCAAAGTAAGGCAAGCCGACCCCAGGCCCGGCGCAGATGATTGGCGGTCTGATCGACTTCTTCCCGCCCGATCCCTGTCTTGTCGTAGTTCTTGAACTCCACTGCGATCATCCGAGCCTCAAGGTCCTGTCGGAAAATGCCCCAGTTGCTCGACGGGTCGAGGTGTCGGTTAGGGAAGACGGCGTCCCGGCGTTCCACATTGGAGTAGGTGTGCGCCTGGGGGGTAGGCGGCCTGAGCGGCGGGACGAAAAGGTAGCTGAGTGCGTCGAGCGCGACCTCCTCGAATCTCTTCCACCCGGATGCCCCCGCCGGGCACGAGTCAAGGTCTGCACGCAGTTGTGCAGCTGTCAGTGCGGCTTGGGTGGTCATCCCCCTCACCGGCCTCGTTCGTGGTGTGATCGCCCGTACTTGCGCACCAGGTCAGGATGTTTGAGTAGGAGGTACTTGACCTGGGTGCCGTCCAAGACGCGGATCTCGGGGGACTCCGGGAGTGAGGCAAGGTCCGTAAGTGCGCGCTTTGCCACTGAGGTGAGCTGACCATTCGTCACAATCATGACGGCTCGGCCACCTCCTGCCCTGGCGACCTTCTGTGCAATTTCGTGCACGGCTGCCACCGACACACGTGAGTGTCGATACGCCTTGACCTGCACGACGTACTCGATCGGCGACGTGTTGTCGGTTCCGGGGGTCCTCGCTAAGAAATCGTATCCACGGTCTCCCGCTCTGCTGAACGCGATGACGTCGAAGCCCTCACTGCGGAGAAGGTCCTCTACCAAATTCTCGAAATCCGCCGACCGGAGGTCCAGGAGGTCAAGCGCCCTCCCTCTTTCGATTCTCTGTGTGAGTTCACCGATCGACGCCTCGCCGTGCGCCATGGTCACCCCGGCTCGCCCCCTCAGCGGTTGGGGCACTGACCCTGACCCAAGAATCACTGGGATGACATCGACACCCCGCTGATCCATGCTGCTGTCGAGACTGCGCAGTTGCTCATCATTCGGAGGCACGTTCGGAGAGATCAGAAGGAGTAGTGAGTCAGCGCCTTTGAGGCTCAAAAGGAGCCCCGCCTGCTTATTCTCTCCTAGAGCCGTCGCTTGCTCCCCCCGCCCTACGTACTGCTCCATTCTCCGCACAGCGAAGCCGTGCCGGGCCAGACCGGAAACGATCTCCTTGGCCCAAGGCCGATCGGGCGACAAGTGCCACATCAACACGGAGTGTGACCCACTCTCGTGTGCCAAGGCGTCCTCCATTCGCGGTTCGTGCCAACGCTCATTCCCCTTCGAGCGGCGCCCCTTGGCGGGCCCTTCACTGTAGAACTCCACACGGTGGCCAGAGCGATGGATCGTCATCGGGCGGTCGGTAGCCGCAGCGACGTCATGCTGGTGGTGGCCGACCGTGCTGCGGGGAAAACCCGGCAAGACTGGCTACGGAGCCGCGGGCAGAGCCATTTCAGCGAGTCCCAACGCTGACCAACGGAGACGGAATCCGGAGCCTGGAGCCGCGGGGCTGTCAGTCTGAGCCGCTGCTCAAGTGCTGGCGCCGCAGGGCTGTCGGGTTTGCGCAACTACCGCAATGTCCCAGGTCGGAGTGCTCAGTTGCCTCGGATTCCTACAGTGAAGGTGCGTGAGTGGGTGGAAGGATGGCTGCCGATGCAGGTTCGTGACGCCCCAGACGTGGTGGAGCTGGCTGGACAGTCTGAGGAAATGACACCGCCCTGAGACAGCCGCCGACCGACACGTCGTGAGACTGAAGGGGAACGTCCAGGTCATAGCGCCGACGCCTGACATCGAAAGTGAGAACCTACAGGACGGGCTATCGCACTTCGGGCGCAATCTCCCGCACGGGAGCCTCGGGTTCCGGGTGCCCTGAGCTGCTGTACGAGGCAGCGTCACGCAGCGCCGCCTCGACCCGGCGGTTGCTGGTCATGGTCGCCGTCACGGCGGTCATGGTGAGCAGGAGGCCGGCGGCGGCGTAGAGCGGGGTGCGTACGTCGTACGTGGTGGCCAGCCAGCCGCCGAGGAAGGCGCCGAACGGGGCGGCGCACATGGCGAGCATGCGGGAGGTGGAGGCGACCCGGCCCATCAGATGGGCGGGGACGATCGCCTGCCGGAGAGAGGGCCCGAGCACCATCGTGGCGCCCATGCCGGCCCCGCAGATGGCGAGCGCGAGCCCGGCCACGTAAGGGTTCGGGGCGGCGGCAAGGCCCAGGATGGCCAGCCCTTCGACCGCGGCCGTGCAGGTCAGTGCGGTGCCGGTGCCGAGTCGTCGGCCGAGGAAGGAGGCGATGCCCGCGCCGAGCAGACCGCCGGTGGCCTCCGCTGTCAGGAGCAGGCCGAAGCCGAAGGTGTCGATGCCGAGACGTTCGTGCGCGAAGAGAGCGAGCACGGTCTCCACGGCGAGGAAGGCGACGTTTCCGACCGCCGGACGCAGTGCGAGCCCGAGCAGGACGCGGTCCCGGAAGACATACGAGGCGCCGGCCCGCGCCTGCCGCAGCAGCGACTCGCGGGCCTTCGGTGCGGGCCGCGGGGTGGCGGGCAACGACCGTACGAGCAGTGCGGAGAGCGCGAACGACACCGCGTCGGCGAGCAGCGGAACCGCCCGACCGAGTGCGAGGAGCGCACTGCCTGCGGGCGGCCCCGCGAAGCCGGACGCGGCGGTCTGGGTGCCGCGCAGGCGGGAGTTGGCGCGTTCCAGGAGCGCGGGGGCGCGGCCGAGTAGATCCGGCAGGTAGGCCGTGGCGGCCGTGTCGAAGAAGAGCCCGCCGAGGCCGAGGAGGAAGGCGACGGCTGCGAGCAGGGGAACGCTCAGCGTGTCGAGCGCGGCTGCTGCCGCCGGTATCGCGAGCAGCACCGCACGTGCCGCGTCCGCGACCCACATCGTGCGCCGACGGTCCCAGCGGTCCACCAGCGCACCGCCGAGCGCCCCGAAGAGCAGCCACGGCAGTGTTCCTGCGGCCGTGACGACGGCGAGCGCCATCGGATTCCGCGTCAACGTCAACGCGAGCAGCGGCAGCGCGGCATGTGTCACTCCGTCACCGAGCGAGGACACCGTCTGCGCGGTCCACAGCCGTCCGAACCCGGCCGGCAGCTTTCGAACGCTTGAGGTCACGTGGCGTCCCCTTCGGACTTGGTGGTTGCTTCGGTCTGCTGACGCGGTGCCGGGTGGAAGAGGGCGAAGACGAGAGACGCGTCCGGCAGTGACGGGTCGGACAGCTCCCGGTACTCGTCTGCAAGCGCCTGCAACCGCGCCCCCAGCTCCGCGAACTGCTCCTCGGTGAGCCGCAGATGCGCCATCCGTACGTGCCGCTCGCTTTCCGCCGACGATGCCTCCAGGTCCGCCACCGCATGCCGCATCAGCACATCCGGGCCTCCCTCGCCCGGTTCCGGCAGCACGATCGACCGTGCGGCCATCGCGTAGTACCGCTCGGTGACCCCCCGGACCTTCCGCGTCCGCACCACTTTCACCAGGCCGGCCCGTTCGAGCAGTCGTACGTGGTAGCTGGAACTCCCTTTCGCCAGGCCCACCCGCTCGGCGATCTGCGTGATCGTCGCGGGCTCGAAGCGGAGGACGGCCATGATCCGGTGGCGAGTGAGATTGGAGACGGCCCGCAGCTGTTCGTCAGTGGTGACGTGAAGCGTCTCGGGGAGATCGTCAGTAGGCATGCGCCAATGGTCAACACTCCTTGACCATTGCGCAAGAGGGTTGTCCGTACTGGTGGATGAAAGTGCTTGGATCACTGGAGCGAGTGGAGATGCGGGCGCCGACCGGCTCGGGCGTTCCCCTGGGATGACCGCTTGCCGAGAACGGATGGCCGCCGCCCGATGTGGATGAGGCAGAGCGCCGACGCGCCCTACGGTTGCGAGGCAAGCGGAGGAAATCGAAGCCTGGAGGCGTTCATGGACAGCTGTCGCGGCGCGCGGACGGCCGTGATCGTGGGTGCGGGCGTGGCTGGTCTGACAGTCGCCACCGCTCTGGCACGCGACGGATGGCAGGTCGAGATCGCCGAGATCGGCCCGTCGCAAGCTCCTTCCGGATGGGGACTGTGCCTGACCGGTCCTTCGCTGCGTGCGCTGGACGAGCTGGGTCTCGCCGACGCGTGTCTGGCCGAGGGCTACGGCATGAGCACGATCACGCACGTGGACATGCGCGGGGAGCCCGCGGGCGTGGTCCGGTTGCCGCGCCTGCTCGGTGCGTACCAGCCGGCGATGGTCGGCATCGCACGCCCCGTGTTGCACCGCATCCTGTACGCGGAGGCCGAGAGGTGTGGCGTAGTGGTACGCCATGGAGTCACCGTTGCCGCGGTGGATCAGGAGAGTGAGCTGGTCCGCGTGCGGTTGTCGGACGGAGCGGTCCGGAGGGTCGCGTTGCTGGTGGGCGCGGATGGGATCCGCTCGTCGGTGCGGGGCCTCCTGGGACTCGAGACCTCGCTCGATTTCCACGGGCAAATGGTCTGGCGGGCTCTGGTGCCACGCCCGCGGTGGGCCAGGGGTATCCATCAGTTTGCCGGGAAGACCGACACGGCCGGACTCGTGCCCCTCTCGAACACGCAGGCGTACGTGTTCCTGACGGAGAACGGCGTGGAGCAGAGCGTGCTGCCCGACGCCGAACTCGCCCCGCGTCTGCGGCGACTCCTTGAGGCCTTCCCGGGCCGGATGGAGGAGATCCGCTCCCTGGTCTCCGTCCCGGAAGCGGTGGTGCGCCGTCCGGTGCTCACGGCGTTCCTGGAGGGCGACTGGCACCGGGGTGGCGGTGTGGTCATCGGGGACGCCGCGCATGCGCCCGCGCCTCAGATGGCCAGTGGCGCTGCTCTGGCCATCGAGGACGGGCTTGTACTGGCGCGGGAACTCGGGCGGCACGAGTCGGTCGCCGTGGGACTCCAGGCGTTCACAGGACGACGCGCGCGACGGTGCCGAACGCTCGTGCAGACCTCGGTGGCGGTCGCCCGCCTGGAGCAGGCGCGGCGCCACCACGAGACGTATCCGCTGGTCGATTCCTGCCACCGGCTCATGGCAGAGCCCGTGTGACCAGCCGGTGCGAAGGGTGCCCCGATGCGTCCCGGCGGATGGCCGTACAGACGACGGAGAATGGACTCCTTCGGGAGGTGACCCCACCATCGTGTCGACGCCGCTGCGCAACCACCTCATCACCAGGTCGCGAAACCCCGCCGATCTTCTCAACGCCGCCACCCGCCTGTTCGGCGGCTCGATCGCCACATCGCCCCTGGACGAGCTGTGCGGCGGCGAACACGAACTGCGCGGCGTCGCCGCACACGACTTCGCGGTGGGCTACTTCGTCTCGCCACTCAATGTGCGAGTCGCCCCGGCCGAGGGCCGCGCCCGCGGCTCCTACTTCGTCAACATCGGCCTGTCCGGTGCCCTCTCGGCATCGTGCGGCGGCCTGCGGGCGATGCTCGACGAGACGACGGCAGGAGTCGCCAACCCCGGAGACATCCAGGAATTGCGGCCCCTGCCGAGCCGGAGGCCGGGGTTTCTGGGGCTGAGGATCGATGCCGCCCTGGTCGACCAGGAATTCGCCGCGCTGACCGGGCGTACGCCGAGGTCCACCGTGCGCTTCGAGCTGGCCCTCGACCTCGCCGAGCCCAAAGGCCGGGCGGTACGTCTGCTGGTCCGTTCCCTCCTCGAACAGCTGGACTCGGGAGACCCTCTGTTCCAACGCGCGGATCTGCAGCGCAGCCAGCTGCGTTGCCTCGTCACCGCTCTGCTCCTGGCCCAGCCGCACTCGCACACCGGCGAACTGCACGACGGTCCGCGGCCCGGCTACCCGCGCTCCTTGCGGACAGCCCTCGCGTTCATCGAAGCGAACGTCAGCGAGCGCATCAGCCTCGCCGACATCGCAAGTGTCGCAAAGTGCAGCCCGCGGACGCTCAGCTCCACGTTCCGGGGAAGGCTCGGCATCTCGCCCATGTCCTACGTCCGCGACCTGCGGCTCGACCGGATCCGAGAGGAGATCCTCGCCTCCGACGATCCCGTCGGCGCGATCGCCTACCGGTGGGGGATCGCGCACCTTGGCCGCTTCGCCGGCGATTACCGGGACCGCTTCGCCGAACTGCCCTCCGACACCGCGGCGCGCAGGTGACCCGGCCCCTCCCGCCTCCCTTGTCTGCCTGTCGGGGTTCAGAAGGCGCTGACGCCCGTGAGTTCGCAGGAGAGGTCCCAGAGCCGGGAGGCCGCGTCGGGGTCCACGGCCCAGGGCTTGACGCCGCCGATCAGCATGTCGTCGGTGGTTGCCGGTTCGGCGATGTCGCAGTCCTGGCAGTACGCGCCTCCGTGACCGTTCAGCAGAGGTGAGGTCGCTGCCCAGACCGCTGTCGCCGCACCCTGCTCCGGTGTCTTGAAACCCTTGGCAGGAGTGCCGTCCTGGGTCACCCAGCCCTGAGCGAACCACTCCGCGCGCGGAATATGGCGCTGCAGCGGGGTGAGGATGCTGCCGGGGTGCACGGCGAACGCGTTGACGCCGTGGTCGTTGCCCAGGCGGTCGAGGTGCAGGGCGAAGAGGGCGTTGGCGGTCTTGGACTGGGCGTATGCCAGCCACCGGTCGTATCCGGTGCGGAAGTGGGGGTCGGTCCAGCGGATGTCGGACAGGAAGTGCCCGGATGAGGCGACGGCCACTACACGGACACCGGAAGGTGCGAAGGCCGGGCGCAGACGGTGGGTCAGCGCGAAGTGACCGAGGTGGTTGACGGCGAAGTGCGCTTCCCAGCCCTGGCCGACGCGCGTCTCCGGGCAGGCCATCACTCCGGCGCCGTTGATGAGGATGCCGAGGGAGCGGCCGGATTCGAGGAAGCGTTCGCAGAAGACGCGGACGCTGTCCAGATCGGCGAGGTCGAGGGCCTGCACCTCTGTATGAGGCAGGCCGCGCAGGGCCTCCTCAGCGGCCTCGGGGCGGCGGGCGGGGACGATGACGTGCGCGCCCGCACGGACCAGCGCGCGGGTGGTCGTCAGCCCGAGACCGGAGTACCCGCCTGTGACCAGGGCCGTGGTGCCTGCCAGATCCCTCCCCGCGAGAACGTCGTCGGCAGTGCTGCGGGCCCCGAATCCGCTTCCGAGTCTCTGCTGTTCGGTGATCATGCACGGACGCTAGGACCTGGAGTGCACGCAAGGTCAAGGGACGGGTTCGGGTGCACCGAGTGCCGAGTGCCGCACTCACGGGGAACGCGGGTTCGGGTGCGCCTCGGGCCCGGCGACGAGCCGTACGCCTCGCGCGGTGGTACCCGGGCAGCGGCCGGGCCCCCCGGTCACCACGCCGCCGCTCACACTCCCGCGTCGCGATTCGTCGGTGCAGTGACGGACCACCACGGCGCTTCTGAGTCAGACAGCGGCGCTGGGCAGACGCTTGAGGAGAACACTCAATGCAGGCTCGTATGCGGAACCCCGCCGTGATCATCCCGGAGGCCACGACGGCCTTGCTGATCCTGTCCAAGGTCGTCAGGAAGCAAGGGCTGCCCCAGGCGACGATCGAGCTGGTGCAGCTGCGTGTGAGCCAGATCAACGGATCCAGCGTCTGTGTGGACGGCAGTGCGCGAAGCGCCGGGGCGGCGGGCGTCACCGACCAGCGGTGTTCGGCGGTGGCTGCCTGGCGCAGCGTCCCCTGCTTCACCGATGCGGAGCGTGCTGCCCTCGCTCTCGCGGAGGCGGCCACCCGGCTGGCCGACCGGAGCGATCCGGTGCCGGTGGAGGTCTGGGACGAGGCGGCGAAGCACTTCACCGAGCAGGAACTGGCGGCGCTCGTGCTCGCCGTCGGCTTGACCAACATGCTCAACCGGATCAACATCACCACGCGGCGGATCGCGGGCTCGATGCCGTGGGAGGGCTGAGGGGGCACGGGGACGAATTCGCTCGACTCAGCCACGACCGCCGGGTGAACTGGTCCCATGACAACACCCCATGAAGAGCTTCTCCCGTCCACCCGCCGAGCTCTGCTGCACCGCATCGCCACCGCGCAGACGGAGGGCCGGACCCCGTCGCTGGTCGCCGCGGTGGCCCGGGACGGCGAGCTGGTGTGGAGCGGCGGCCGCAGCATGGTGGACGGGCACGAGCCGGACGAGAACGTCCAGTACCGCATCGGCTCGATCACCAAGACCTTCACCGCTGTACTGGTGATGCGGTTGCGGGACGAGGGCCTGCTGGATCTGGGAGACCCGCTGGAGAAGCATCTGCCGGAGACCGGCGTGGGGGAGGTCACCATCGCCGAACTCCTCTCCCACACCGGCGGCCTGGCCGCCGAGACGCCCGGCGCGTGGTGGGAGCGCACACCGGGATCGACGCGTCCGGAACTCGCCGATGTCCTGGGCCAGGACCCCTTCAAGCACCCCTCGGGACGCCGCTTCCACTACTCGAATCCCGGCTATACGTTGCTCGGTTCGCTGGTGGAGGCGTTGCGGGGAGTTCCGTGGGAGGAGGTGCTGCGCCGCGAGGTGCTTGAGCCGCTGGGCCTGAGCCGTACGAGTGCGCAGCCTCAGGCACCGCACGCGGGTGGTTTCGCCGTCCATCCCTGGGCGGACGTGATGATGCCCGAGCCCGTCGAGGACCTGGGCCTGATGGCCCCGGCAGGGCAACTGTGGTCCACCGCGGCCGACCTGGCGCGCTTTGGAGCCTTCCTGGTCTCGGGGGACGACCGGGTTCTCTGCGCGGAGTCCGTACGGGAGATGCGGACGCCGTCGGCTCCGTCGCAGGCGGGGGAATGGGACAGGGCGTACGGCCTGGGAGTGGATCTGCTGCGGTGGGAGAGGGGCAGCCTGGCCGGACACAGCGGGTCTCTGCCGGGTTTCCTGGCTGCTCTGTGGGTGAGCGAGGCGGATGGTCTGGTCACGGTCACCCTCGCCAACTGCACCTCGGGTCCGCTGGTGGCGGCGGTGGCCGTGGAGCTGTTGAAGATCGTGGCCGACGCCGAGCCCCGTATTCCTGAGCCGTGGCGGCCGCTCACCGAAGTCGACGGACCCGCGCTGGAGTTGGCGGGGCCCTGGTACTGGGGGACTCAGGTGCTCGCGCTCCGGCTGACGGCCGACGGCGGCGTCGAGATGGGCCCGCTCGCCGGTGCGGGGCGCCAGGCCCGGTTCCGGTCCAACGGGGACGGGACCTGGACAGGCCTGAACGGCTACTACGCGGGGGAGCTGCTGCAGGCGGTACGGCGGCAGGACGGCTCGGTGAGCCACCTCGACCTGGGATCGTTCGTCTTCACGCGGAAGCCGTACGACGAGGGGGTGCCGGTTCCTGGCGGGGTGCACCCGCAGGGGTGGCGCGGCTTCCCGTAGACAGCCCTCACACTCCGGGGGCCTGGGGGCGGCACAGTACGACGAGGCGGCTTGTTTCACGTGAAACAAGCCGTCTCGTCGTGTTTCACGTGAAACACCTTGTGGGCGAGCGCTGTCTCAGAGCTGCAGTTTGAAGCCCACATGGGAGGCCGAGAAGCCGAGCCGCTCGTAGAAGCGGTGGGCGTCGGTGCGGGTGGCGTCCGACGTCAGCTGTACCAACTGGCAGTTCTGGCGGCGGGATTCCTCGACGGCCCATTCGATGAAGCGCGTACCGAGTCCGCTCCCGCGCTCATCTGCGTGAACGCGCACGCCTTCGATGATCGACCGGGTGGAACCCTTCCGGGAAAGCCCCGGAACGATCGTGAGTTGGAGTGTGCCGACGACACGCCCCTCGCGCTCGGCGACGACCAGGTGCTGGTTCGGGTCGGCGGCCAGACGCTCGAACGCCGTGACGTACGGAGCGAGGTCGTCCGGAGACTCGCGTGCGGCGCCCAAGGGGTCGTCGGCGAGCATCTCCACGATGGCGGCCAGGTCTGCGGCTGTGGCAGGGCGGATTTCAAGATCTCCCATGGCCGCAGCCTACGCGGGCACACGCAGCGTTTCGACGGCCTTGACCAGCGGGGCCAGCTCCGGGCTCTGTGCGGCCTCGTCGAGGGCCTCGCGCAGGGCGGCGTCATTGGTCGGACGCGCCTCGGCGAGCAGTGCGGCACCGGCCTCGCTGACGTCCGTGTAGATGCCGCGGCGGTCGGTGGGGCACAGGTAGCGGGACAGGAGGCCACGCTCCTCGAGCCGGGTCACCAGGCGGGTGGTCGCGCTCTGGCTCAGGACCACGGCGTCGGCGACCTGCTTCATCTGCAGATGGCCGCCCTCACCGTCGTGCTGGCGGTTGAGGACGTCGAGGAGGCTGTACTCCCGCACGCTCAGGCCGTGCTTGGCCTGGAGGGCGCGCTCGACGCGCGCCTCGATCTTGCCGTGGAGCAAGGAGAGGGCGCACCAGCTTTGGGCGAGCCCGGTGAGTGCGGGGTCTGTCGCTGTCATGGCTCTTGTTCCTCCGTCCCGGAGCGGTTGTACCCAGAGTAGTCCACCGATGCAATATCCAGCGCTTGCAAGTACCCAGCGTCTGCAACTATTGTGAACGCACGTAAGGCGCACCTGCAATCGTTTGGAAGGTAGATCCATGCCACTCGCGCTTCTGGCCCTCGCGATCGGGGCCTTCGGGATCGGGACCACGGAGTTCGTGATCATGGGGCTACTTCCCGAGGTCGCGGGTGACTTCGGCGTCTCCATCCCGACGGCCGGTTTCCTCGTGACCGGCTACGCCCTCGGCGTCGTACTCGGCGCCCCCCTGATGACCGCCCTCGGCACCCGAATCCCGCGCAAGCGGATGCTGATGCTCCTGATGGGCCTCTTCGTCCTCGGCAACCTGCTCTCCGCCGTGGCCCCCGTCTTCGGTGTAATGCTGGCCGGCCGTGTCGTCGCCTCACTCGCCCACGGCGCCTTCTTCGGCATCGGCTCGGTCGTCGCGGCCGAGTTGGTCGCCCCCGAGAAGAAGGCCGGAGCGATCGCCATGATGTTCTCGGGCCTCACCGTGGCCAACGTGGTCGGTGTACCGCTCGGCACGCTCGTCGGCCAGGCCATCGGATGGCGGATCACCTTCGTGATCGTGGCAGCCCTGGGCGTCTTCGGCCTCGTCGGGATCGCCAAGCTCGTGCCGGACCTGCCCAAGCCCGAAGGCGTGCGGCTGCGCGATGAGCTGGGTGCCTTCCGCAATGTGCAGGTGCTGCTCGCCATGGCGATGACGGTCCTCGGCTTCGGCGGCGTCTTCGCGGCCATCACCTACATCACGCCGATGATGACGGATGTCGCAGGCTATGCGGACTCCTCCGTCACCTGGCTGCTCGTCCTCTTCGGGCTCGGCATGGTCGGCGGCAACCTCGTCGCCGGGCGGCTCGCTGACCGCGTGCTGATGCCGATGCTGTACGTGACCCTGGGCTCCCTGGCCCTGGTGCTCGGCCTGTTCACCTTCACCGCGCACAACAAGATCGCGGCCGCCGTGACCGTCCTGCTGATCGGGGCCCTCGGCTTCGCGACCGTGCCGCCTCTGCAGAAGCGCGTCCTCGACCACGCCTCGGGCGCTCCGACGCTCGCCTCCGCGGTCAACATCGGCGCATTCAACCTGGGCAACGCGCTGTCGGCATGGCTCGGCGGGCTCGTCATCTCCGCAGGACTCGGCTACACCGCCCCGAACTGGGTCGGCGCGGTACTCGCCGCCTCCGCCCTTGTGCTGGCCTTCGTCTCGGCCGCCCTGGAGCGTCGCTCCGCAAGCCCCGGTCTCGTCGTGAGCGGTGCGACACCCGCGCCCGTCGAGCAGCGGACGCCGGTCCACCACTGACTCCCTCCCCCGCCTGCTCGGCCCTCCCCACTGTTCCCATCCCACACCCTCCGTCCCCCAAGCATCACTTCGCAGGAGAACCTTCATGAGCACCACCACCGCCGTTGCCCCGCTGACCACCGATGACGCCGAGGTACTCGTCAACGCGGCCCGCCGCGCGGCCGAGGCAGCCGGTGCCACGGTCAGCGTCACCGTCCTCGACGCGGGCGGCCACCTCATCGCCTTCCGGCGTGATGACCGGGCCGTCCTGATCTCCGGCGAGACCAGCACCCGCAAGGCGTACACGGCACTGCAGCTGAACGCACCGACCGCCGACCTCGTGGACGCGGTCCAGCCCGGCGGCCTCTTCCACACCCTTCCCACCGCACTCGACCGCCCCCTGCTCTTCATCGCGGGCGGGGTACCGGTTCACCGTGACGGCCGTCTGATCGGCGCCGTCGGCGTCGGCGGCGGTGCGCCCGAGCAGGACCACGGCTTCGCGACAAGGGCCGTGGAGGCCCTCGCGTAAGGCACGTACGACCTCCTACAAGGGGTAACAGACGTACGAGAGAAGGCCTGCTCCCAGACGTTGCTGGGAGGGCAGGCCTTCCGTGTCGCGGCGGTCGGCTCAGCAGGCCGCCACCGTCAGCGGTGCGAAACGGCGGGTCCAGTCGCCGGGCAGCTCAGGTGTCCCGTACGCCATCACGGCGTTGTGAGCGACGGATTCGAGGCCGCTCTCCTTCAGCCACGACAGCAGCTCTTCGTGCCGTACGTCGATGTCGGTACGCAGCGGACGGTCGGTGCCGACGGCGAGTGAGGCGATGAGAGCCTTCGCTGTCTCGGTGTCCCGCGCGACGAGCGGACCCACGACATGCGTCTCCATGTTGGGCCAGGCGCCCGCGTAGCCGACGAGCTCGCCGTCGGCCTCCGCTACCCGAAGCTGGTCGGTGAAGGCGGGTAGCCGGGTGATCACATGCATGCGATCAAGCCCCAGGACCTCGGTGTCGAGCCGGAGGATGGCGGTCAGATCCTCCGCGGTGGCCGGTCGGGTGGCGAGCGCGGGCAGTGGCCCCACAGGGGCGAAGTGCCCCCTGATCATCTCGGCCCGGCCGATCACCTTGAAGCCGAGCTGTTGGTAGAGAGGACGGCCGTACGGTGTCGCGTGGAGAGTCAGAGGGGTAGGACCCGCTGCCCCGACGGCGTACTCCATCAGCCGACGGCCGATGCCCCGACGGGCGTACCGCTCGGCGACGAGGACCATGCCGATCGCGGCCAGACCGGGGTGCTCCCGAGGGCCGTACTGGGTCACTACGTAGGCGCCGATCAGGCCGTTTCCTTCGGGGGCATCGATGCCGTAGCCCGTTCCGGCCGAAAGCAGCAGACCCCACTTGTGTTCTTCACGTGGCCAGCCCCGGTCTTCGGACAAGTCGGCGCAGGCCAGCAGGTCGCGGGGCGTCAGTCGGCGGATGGGCAGTGCGGAGAGGGAAGGTGTCGACACGCGGGCCAGGCTGTCTGACGTACATCCTCGGCGTCCACCGGTTTGTGGGCAGAACCACTTTGGTTCCGGCCACGTTGTCTCAGGCTGCTGCGCCGACAGGCGGCCTACGGGAAGGTCATGTTTCACGTGAAACATGGGGCCGAGCAGTGCGGGACGGGGTGTCTGGCAGCCCGGGTGGCAAGGGGCACTAGCCTCGGCGGACATGGCACGCCTACATCTCTTCGATCATCCAGGAGACCTGGGCCGACATCAGGGAGCGCGGTGACTACTGCGCGGTGGTCTCCCTCTCGCCGTCATTCTTCGTGGAGCGGCTCATCGGATGGGGCGCGCATGCCGCACACGGTTCGCGTTTCCCGGCCGTACCGTTCAGCGAACCCGTCGATCCGACGGGCATTCTCAATGCGGCGGCCAAGGTGAAGATCACGAACCGGCTCTGTGAAGAGTTCGGGGTGGACCGCAGCGATTGCGTCGCGTACGGCGACTCGCTTTCCGACCTGGAGTTGTTCGGCGTAGTGCCGGTCTCCGTGGCGGTCAATGCGGACCAACGGCTGGTGAGCCTGGCGACCCACTCCTATGTCGGGCGGGATCTGCGTAAGGCGTACGAATTGGTCCGGCACGGCGGGTAATTGAGGCAATTGACAGCCAGATCGACAGAATTCCGTGCGAAGGGAAGAGGTACTTGTGCGTCGGGAGGCTGCCGGTATGGTCGATCACGGTTCGTGCCGGGTGCGTCTCTCGCACCCTGGGGGGTACGCGCGCAGGTAATGAAGCCTAACGGGGTGGAGAGATCCAGAACTCGCACTTCCGGTTACCCGGACGGCGCGACGACGGGCAATGGGATGCTGCGGTGAGACGGCTGCGGCCAATATCACATTCTCGCCCTACTTGTCCGTAGGGCCCGGGGGGCCGGGGTTCAATGTGGCCGTAACGGCCGTCCAGGCAGAGCGGGGAACACAGGCAGCTTCCGGCAGGAAGTGCGCAGACCGACCGAGAGATGTTCGAGGCGAGGCACAGCATGGACGCTCCGACCACCACGTCGGCGGATGACGGCACGACCGGCGACGGGGGCGGCTGGTTCACCCCGCGCAGGCCTTCGGCGCGGCCGGAGGACGCAGACAGCCGACAGTCCGACGCTTCCCCGTCGTCGACCGCCACGGAGTCGACGGACGAGCGAATATCCACAGCTCCGGGTGCCCAGGCTCCGGGTGCCCAGGCCCAGCCCCCACAGGTCTTGCCGCAGGATCAACACCAGCCCTCTCGGACTCCGGCGCCGCAACCCCAGTCGGCCTCGCCGCCGATACCGTCCCCGGAGACGAAGCCCTCGCGGAAGGCGTCCCCCGACGCGGTCCTGGTCCAACGCACGATGGCCGAAATCGCCCCTGTCGCCGACAAGGTCACCTCGTACTTCTACGCGCTGCTCTTCACCCGCCACCCCGACCTGCGCGCCCTCTTCCCCGCGGCGATGGACGCCCAGCGGGACCGGATTCTCAAGGCGCTGCTGACCTCGGCCGAGCACATCGACCACCCCGACGTGCTCGTCTCGTATCTGAAGAACCTCGGACGGGGTCACCGCAAGTACGGCACGCAGCCCGAGCACTACCCGGCCGTCGGCGAGTGCCTGATCGGTTCGCTGAGCCGGTACGCGAGCGCGGTCTGGGACGAGGAGACCGAAGCCGCCTGGGTCCGGACGTACACGACGATCTCGCAGGTCATGATCGATGCGGCCGCCGAGGACGAACTGCGTGCCCCGGCGTGGTGGTTCGCCGAAGTGGTCTCGCACGACCTCCGGACCCCCGACATAGCGGTCGTCACGGTCCGCCCCGACCAGCCGTACCCCTTCCTCGCCGGGCAGTACACCAGCCTGGAGACCCCTTGGTGGCCACGGATCTGGCGCCACTACTCCTTCGCATCGGCGCCACGTTCCGACGGGCTGCTGTCCTTCCACGTGAAAGCCGTCCCGGCGGGGTGGGTGTCGAACGCCTTGGTGCATCACGCCCGTCCCGGCGACGTCCTGCGGCTCGGCCCGCCCGCCGGTTCGATGACCGTCGACCACACCACCGACAGCGGATTGCTGTGCCTGGGTGGAGGCACGGGCATCGCGCCCATCAAGGCATTGGTCGAGGACGTCGCCGAGCACGGCAGGCGCCGCCCGGTCGAGGTGTTCTACGGGGCGCGCACCGATCACGACCTGTACGACATCGACACGATGCTGCGACTGCAACAGACCCATCCGTGGCTCGCCGTACGACCGTTCGTCGACCAGCGGGCCCAACTGCCGGATGCCGTGCGGGACTACGGGCCGTGGAACGAGTACGACGCCTATCTCTCCGGCCCGCCCGGAATGATCCGCAACGGCGTGGACACCCTGCGGGACATCGGAATCCCCGAGGGCAGAATCCGCCATGACTCGGTCGAGGAACTGATGGCGACGGCGGACTGAGCCGGTCCTGTGGCGGAACGACCCGGGCCGGCGGCGGACTAACCGAGGTCGGGGGCGTGCATCGCACGTACGCCCTCGATGTTGCCGTCCAGATAGTGCCGGAGTGACAGCGGTACGAGGTGTACCGAGGCGATGCCGACCCGGGTGAAGGGCACGTGCACGATCTCGTACTCGCCGCACGGATCCTCGACCTCGGGTCCGTGCCGCTGGCCGGTGTCCATGGACTCAAGTCGGCAGACGAAGAAGTGCTGCACCTTCACTCCGGTCGCGCCGCCGTCCTCACCAATGTGCTCCACGGTGTCGACGAAGCAGGGCACGACGTCGACGATCTTGGCACCGAGCTCCTCGTGGACCTCGCGGTGGAGCGCGTCGACGACGGAAGCGTCCTCCGCCTCCACTCCGCCGCCCGGGGTGACCCAGTACGGATCGACGCCGGGCTTGGTGCGCTTGATCAGGATCAGGTCGTCTCCGTCCAGTAGGACGGCACGTGCGGTGCGCTTGACCACGGGTCGGACGGTCATGGGGAAAATGTGGCCCGGACTGTTCCACGTGAAACATCGCGGGTCGGCCCCGCCCCCATCAAGCCCAGTCCGCGGCGGCGTGCAGCAGTCACTAAGGCCGGGCGGGCAGCGCGCGCTCGACGGTGAATCCAGGTGGTCCGAGCCACGTGGGGGGAGGCTCGGACCGTTCGTTGTGCGTAGCCGGAGTGCCACTGGCGGTCCGCCTGGAGACCATGCCGTGGATCCGCTGAGGGGCTACCGGTGGCACCCGCCGGGGTGGTCAGCCCGCGGGGGCGGCCGACTCGTCTAGGGCGCGCAACACGTCCGCCACGAGGTCAGCAGGGTCCTCGGCGCCCGCGGAGAAGCGGATGAAGCCCTCCGCGACGGCGTCACCACCCCACCGGCGACGGCGTTCGGCTGTGGACCGTACGCCCCCGAAGCTCGTGGCATCGTCGACCAGGTGCAGTGCTTCGAGGAAACGCTCGGCACGCGCGCGCGTGGGCAGCGTGAAAGAGACCACGCACCCGAAGCGCCGCATCTGCCGCGAGGCGATCTCGTGGGAGGGGTCACCGGGTAGCCCGGGGTAGCGCAGCCCCGACACATCGGCGCGGTCGCGCAGGGCCTCCGCGACGGCCAGAGCATTCCCGTTCTGCCGGTCGGCGCGGAGTTGGAGCGTGGCGAGCGACCTGTGCGCGAGCCAGGCCTCCATCGGCCCCGGGATAGCCCCGACGATCTTGCGCCACTGCCGCACGGAGGCGGTCAGCTCCGCGTCACGGCAGGCGACGTACCCCAGCAGGATGTCTCCGTGGCCGGTGAGCATCTTGGTACCGCTGGCAACCGCGAAATCGGCGCCGAGTTCGAGGGGGCGCTGGCCGAGCGGCGTCGCCAGGGTGTTGTCGACGGCCACCAGGGCGCCACGCGCGTGTGCCGCATCGGCGAGCCGCCGCACGTCGCACACGTCGAGGCCGGGGTTGGAAGGCGTCTCGATCCACAGCAGCTTGGCGCCGTCCAGGACGTCGAGCTGGGCATCACCGCCAGTCGGGGCGGTGCGCACCTCGATGCCGTACGCCGAGAGCTGCTCGCGGACCAACGGCAGGACCTGATATCCGTCGTCCGGCAGAACCACCACGTCGCCGGCGCGCAGCTGCGAGAACAGGACCGCGGAGATCGCGGCCATACCGGAGGCGAAGACGAGCGTCTCGACGTCCGTACCGGAGCCCGGCGCCTCCAAATCCCCGATGGCGCGCTCCAGGTGCGTCCAGGTGGGGTTGTCGTCGCGTCCGTAGGCATATCCGCCCGTCGGGTCGCCAGGCAGATGGAAGTGGGCTGCGAACACCGGGCCGGGCAGCGTCGGTTCGTACTTCACGGGCTCGGGCAACCCGGCCCGCACGGCACGCGTGCCGTCGCCTATGCGCGCCGCGCCGTCGTCCACGCGTCCCGGTTCCGTCATGCCGCCCGCCTCTCCACTGCTTCACGTACAACGCCGAGCGGGCTTCCGCTCGCCGCCCCCACCATTCTCAGACACTCTTCGGCCCCCTCACCCCTCGGCCGCCGGAGGGTTCGGCAGTCAGTCCTTGTCGTCGGGGAGCACGACATTCATGGCCCAGGACACGATCGAGATGATCAGGCCGCCCAGGACGGCGGTCCAGAAGCCCTCGACGTGGAAACTGACGTCGAGCTTGTCGGCCAGCCACGAGGTCAGCAGCAGCATCAGGGCGTTGACCACGAAGGTGATCAGACCGAGCGTCAGGATGAACAGGGGGAAGGTGAGGACCTTCACCACCGGCTTGACCAGGAAGTTCACCAGACCGAAGAGTAGGGCGACGACGATGAGCGTGCCCACCTTCTTCCCGGTGCCGTCACCGGTCAGGGTGATCTTGTCGAGCAGCCACACGGCGACAGCCAGGGCCGCGGCGTTGGCGATCGTCTTGACTACAAAATTCTTCATGTGTCTGATCGTGGCAGACACGAGCCGGGAACGGTCGGCTCACGGGAGCCCGCGAGCAGTGGCAGGCCGAGCGGCGGCACAACGGGCATCAGCGAGGGGTGTACGAGAGCGATGAAGGCTTTCCGACTGGACGAGCTGGAGGCGGAGCGCGCCGCGAACGACGGCGCCTACCTGCAATTCCTGCACGAGCGGAACATGTCGGTCGGGCTGTACGCGCTGAAGGCCGGGGAGTCCGACCCGCAGCAGCCGCACCGCCAGGACGAGGTGTACATGGTCGTCAGCGGTCGCGCCTCGATCACGGTCGGCACGGAGACCACGCAGGTGGCGCGGGGCAGCGTCGTCTATGTGCCGGCGGGAGTGGCCCACAAGTTCCACCACATCAGCGAGGACCTGCGCGTACTCGTCGTCTTCTCTCCGCCCGAGTCCTGATCAGGGCTGGGGCCTCGGGGTTCTCTCAGGGTCGGATCAGGGGAGGACAAGGGCTCCGAGGCCCCCGCGGAGCTCTTTGGCACCTTAGTCTCGAATGTGAGAAGCCAGGGACCTGCAGGAATTCAGGAACCGCACCGAGGCGAAGAGCGCGGGAGTGCGGACGGAGCAGAGAGAGGTAAGGACGTGGCAGCGAAGGAGATCTTTGCGGGAATGCCGTGGTGGGTGAAGTGGGTGGCTGTGCCCGTCATCGCACTCGTCGTGTTCGGCGGCGTGATAGCGACCGTTGTCGGATTCGTGGTCGGTCTGCTCTTCAAGGCGCTGATATTCGTAGCCTTGGTCGGTGGACTCATCTACGTCGTACGGAAGTTCATATCCGGCTCGTCCTCGTCCCGCACCGACTGGTGACCGCCCGCCGTCAGATCCTGACCACTGACTGGTGATTTTGCGAATCGGTTCCCTCGCCCGGGGGAAGTTTCGCGGTGAGGCACCGTAGAGCGAAGGCCAAGGATTAGAGTCCGGAAACCGACGCGGGGGGCGATCTCCGTGTACGGGCGCACGCGTACTGCCCCTCCCTCGCTGCTCCGGGCCCGGGCGGGCCCCCACGCGCTTCGGGAGTGAACCTTGGCCGCGGCCGACACCACAACCTCACCGATCGACACCACCTCACCGATCGACACCTCTTCGCAGACCGACACCAGTTCCGCGACCGTCGGGCCGACCCTCATCGGCTCGGTACAACGGGCGATGCGGCTACTAGAAGCCGCCGCTTCGCACCAAGGAGGCGCGCCCGCAAAGCAGTTGGCCCGTGAGGCGGGGCTTGCCCTCCCCACCGCGTACCACCTGCTGCGCACCCTGACCCATGAGGACTATCTGCGCAGGGAGAAGGGTGTGTTCGTGCTCGGCGAGGCAGCCGAGCGGCTGAGCAGCAGCGGGGCGGAGCAGAAGCGGCGCGGAGCGATCGAAGAGTCCATGGCGCATTGGCGGGACGCCATCGGCGTCCCCGTGTACTTCGCCGTCTACCGCGAGGGCGAGATCGACATCGTGGCCGTCGCGGACACCCCGGGCAACCCCGCCGTGGAGGAATGGGCTGACTTCAGGGAGACAGGACATGCGCACGCGATCGGGCAGTGCCTGCTCGGCCAGCTGGACAACGAGGCACGACTGGACCACCTCGACCGCTACCCGGTCCAGTCGACCACGCGCTATTCGGTCCGGGACGACCGCACATTCATCCGCCGACTCGATGCCATGGAGCGGATGCGGCCCGTCGTGGAGCGTCAGGAGTACGCGCTGGGGACGGTCTGCGCGGCAATCCCGATTACAGCGGGTGACACGGCCGCGACCATGGCCATCTCCGTTCCGGCCTATCAAGCCGACCGACTGCTGCCCGCAGCCCACCGGTTGCAACGGGAGATCGGAAAGCTACTAGGAACACTCGCCTTCTCTATCAGCATCTGAAAACTCACTCCTTGTGATCTGACACGCACGTTGAGCAAGATGCGAGGGTGTCAGGGAGTTGGTTCCTGGCTCCTCGACGGCTAAGTGACGGGGTAGGGCGCGATGGACGAGACGGTGCAGGCAGAGGTCATGATGAGCTTTCTCGTTTCCGAGGAACTGTCATTTCGCATCCCGGTGGAGCTGCGCTACGAGATCGACGATCCCTATGCCGTGCGGCTGACGTTCCATCTGCCGGGGGACACTCCGGTGACCTGGGCCTTCGGGCGGGAGTTGTTGATCGACGGGGTGGGCAGGCCGTGCGGCGACGGTGATGTGCGGATCGAGCCCACCGATACCGGTCTGCTGGACGAGGCCCTGATCAGGCTTCAGGTCGGCGCGGACCAAGCGCTGTTCCGGGTGGGCATCCCGCCGCTGCTCGCCTTCCTCGACCGCACGGACAAGTTGGTGCCGCTCGGACAGGAGCGGGTGCTCGCCGACTTCGACGCACACCTCGACGAGGCGCTGGACCGGATCCTCGCGGAGGAGCAGAACGCGGGTTGACTCGTTGCCGCCAACAACTCCATACAGGCAGTGGCATTTTGGTGCATTTGCTGGCGGGGCCCTTGGGGCGCGTACAGCGGCTTGAGTGCCCGGGTGCACCGATCGTCCCCGGACGCCCCGTGCATCCGGCCCCCGAGCGCCTCAACCCCCCCACCCCCACCCCAACCCCAAGCCCCGGATCAACTAGCGCTTGCGCCGTCGCCCCTTCCCACCGCGCGACGGCCGAGCGGAACCGGCAGCACCAGCACCCGCCCCTGCGACAGGGCCCGCATTCACACGCGCACCCGTATTCACACTCGCACCCGCACCCCCACTCGCACCGGCTCCGGCATTCCCCCCGGCGCCCGCACTGCCCCCCGCCCCCGTCGTGCGGTCCGCCGAGACGACCAGGGCGGCGAGCGCGGTCGTGACCGGCACTGAGGCGACCAGGCCGATCGAGCCGATCAGGGTGCGGACGATCTCCTCGGCGACCAACTCGCTGTTGGCCACCGTGCCCACGCTGGACTGAGCGATCGAGAAGAGAAGGAGGAGGGGCAGGGCGGCGCCCGCGTAGGCGAGGACGAGGGTGTTGACGACGGAGGCGATGTGGTCGCGGCCGATGCGGATGCCCGCACGGTACAGACCGCGCCAGCCCATGGTCGGGTTGGCCTGGTGCAGTTCCCAGACCGCGGAGGTCTGGGTGACCGTCACATCGTCGAGGACGCCGAGCGAGCCGATGATGACGCCCGCGAGCAGCAGCCCGCTCATGTCGATGGACGGGTAAAGGCCGTGGATGAGGCCGGTGTTGTCATCCGTATTGCCGGTCAGGGAGGCCCAGCCGATGAAGAGTGAGCCGAGCAAGCCGATCAGGAGGAGGGAGATGAGCGTACCGAGCACCGCGACCGACGTACGGGCTGTGAGGCCGTGGCAGAGGTAGAGCGCGATGAGCATGATGGCGCTCGCCCCGATCACTGCCACGACCAGTGGGTTCGAGCCCTGCAGGATGGCGGGCAGGATGAAGAAGGTGAGCACCAGGAAGCTGATGGCGAGGGCGACCAGGGCCATCAGGCCGCGCAGCCGTCCCACCACGACGACGGCGAGTGCGAAGATGCCGGCGAGCAGAGCCATCGGAATCTTGCGGTTGACGTCGGTGACGGAGTACTGGAGTCCTTCGGGGGCCTTGGGCTCGTAGGCGACCACCACCTGTTGGCCCTGCTTCAGTTGCCGGGGCGAGTCCGGCTGGATGATCTCGGTGAAGGTGCGGCCCTTGTCCTTGCCGCTGCCGACCTCGATCGTCGCCCTTTTGCAGATGCCCGCCGCCCGGGACTGCGCGGACTGTCCCTCGGCGGTGGAGGTGTCGCCGTTCGGCTGGGGCTGTGACGGGCTGAGGTCTTTGCAGGGCAGTTCCTGCACCTTGGTGACCTTCGCCGACTGTGTCTGCCGGTCGAAGCCGACGCCGGTGCGTTCGTGTCCCGGTGTGCCTCCGGGCCACAGCACGGCCAGGCCCACGACGACTGCGGCGGCGAAGGGGATGAGTACCGCGGCGATGACCTTGCGGAGGTGCTTGGAGACGGGAGCGGCCGGACCGTGACTGTGCGAGTGCCCGTGTCCTCCATGCCCGGACCCGTGCCCGTGTGACCCGCCCTGCCCGTGTGACCCGGACCCGTGCCCGTGTGGCCCGGACCCCTGTCCTCCGTGTCCTTGTCCTCCGTCTCCCTGCCCCCCGTGCACACGCCCGTCACCTGGAAAGTTTCCGTCCGGGGGCGGGGCCGGGGCCGGTGGCCCGGACGGGGGGTGGGGGGGCGGGGGGAGCGGCGGTTCTGTGGTGGTCACTGCCCGATCATCGCAAGAACGAAGGGGGCCCTCTGTTCAGCGCGGCCGATATGACGCTAGCGTGGTGCCACCTTTGCAATCGCGGGAGCTCGGAGCACCGGGCTGAGAGGGCGCTGACCTCCGTACGAACGGGCACGATCGTGCACGAGCCGTACGGGATCCGCTGCGTCGACCGCCGAACCTGTTACCGGGTAATGCCGGCGTAGGGAGTAGGTCTCATGACCACATCGGACACACGCACGCCTGCCTCCGGCAGCGACGAGAACACCGTCGCGGCCGACGAGGCCGGGAAGTCCATCGGCTGGCACAAGGCGTATGTCGAGGGCTCGCGCCCCGACCTGCGCGTGCCGGTCCGTCAGGTGCACCTCACCAATGGCAAGTCCGTCACCCTGTACGACACCTCGGGCCCGTACACCGACCCGTCGGCCGAGACCGACGTCCGCCGCGGGCTGCCGCCGCTGCGGGAGAACTGGATCATCGCCCGCGGCGACACCGAGGAGTACGTCGGCCGTCCGCTTCGCCCCGAGGACGACGGTCTCAAGCACACCTCGCCCCGCGGAGGGCTCAAGAACCTCGACGCGGTCTTCCCCGGCCGCCCCCGCCAGCCGCGTCGGGCCCGCGACGGTCAGGCGGTGACGCAGCTCGCGTACGCCCGGCGCGGTGAGATCACGCCCGAGATGGAGTTCATCGGGATCCGCGAGAACCTCGACCCCGAGGTCGTGCGCGCCGAGGTCGCCGCGGGCCGCGCGGTGATCCCGGCCAACGTCAACCACCCGGAGATCGAGCCGATGATCATCGGCAAGAAGTTCCTGGTGAAGGTGAACGCCAACATCGGCAACTCCGCGGTGACCTCCTCCATCGAGGAGGAGGTGGACAAGATGACGTGGGCGACCAAATGGGGCGCCGACACGGTCATGGATCTGTCCACCGGCCGCAACATCCACACCACCCGTGAGTGGGTCCTGCGCAACTCCCCCGTGCCGATCGGCACCGTGCCGCTCTACCAGGCCCTGGAGAAGGTCGACGGCAAGGCCGAGGAGCTGACCTGGGAGATCTACAAGGACACGGTCATCGAACAGGCCGAGCAGGGCGTGGACTACATGACGGTGCACGCGGGCGTGCGCCTGCCGTACGTCCCGCTCACCGCGCGCCGCAAGACCGGCATCGTCTCGCGCGGCGGCTCGATCATGGCCGCCTGGTGCCTCGCGCACCACAAGGAGAGCTTCCTCTACGAGCACTTCGAGGAGCTCTGCGAGATCCTCGCGGCATACGACGTGACGTACTCGCTCGGCGACGGCCTGCGCCCCGGCTCGATCGCGGACGCCAACGACGAGGCGCAGTTCGCCGAGTTGCGGACGCTCGGGGAACTCAACACGATCGCCAAGCGTCACAACGTACAGACGATGATCGAGGGCCCCGGTCACGTCCCGATGCACAAGATCAAGGAGAACATCGACCTCCAGCAGGAGATCTGCGAGGAGGCGCCGTTCTACACGCTCGGCCCGCTGACCACGGACATCGCACCCGCCTACGACCACATCACCTCCGGCATCGGTGCCGCGATGATCGGCTGGTGGGGCACGGCGATGCTCTGTTACGTCACGCCGAAGGAGCACCTCGGCCTGCCGAACAGGGACGACGTCAAGACGGGCGTGATCACCTACAAGATCGCGGCCCATGCCGCCGACCTGGCCAAGGGGCACCCGGGCGCGCAGGACTGGGACGACGCGCTCTCGGACGCGCGGTTCGAGTTCCGTTGGGAGGACCAGTTCAATCTGGCCCTCGACCCGGTCACGGCGCGGGAGTTCCACGACGAGACGCTGCCGGCCGAGCCCGCGAAGACGGCGCACTTCTGCTCGATGTGCGGGCCGAAGTTCTGCAGCATGAAGATCTCTCAGGACATTCGGCGCCGGCACGGCGGTGACCTGGCCGACAGTGACCTGGCCGCCGATGACATCGAGGCGGGCATGGAGCAGAAGTCCAGGGAGTTCGCCGCGGCGGGCAACCGGGTCTACCTGCCGATCGCCGACTGAGCCGTCCCCACGGCCGACGGCACGCGGAAGCAGGGCAGCACACCGGCATCCAGCCGGTCACTGCCCTGCCCCGCGCCTCGTCCAGCCGGGTGTTCGGCCAGGTCATACGGTCTGACCTGGCCGGCCCTTCGTCCGGCCCCTGCGTACCTGTGCACGGTCGTGCCCGTGCCCGTCCCCGGCCCTACTACTCCGGCTTGTGGTCGGGACCGCCGAAATCGGGGCTGGAGAAGTCCGGGCTCGAGTAGCTCGGCCGGGACCCCGCGGTCTGGCCGCCGTCCGGGCTGCTGAACCCCGGCCTGTGGTAGCCGAGTTGGGGCATGCGGCCACCCTTGCCGGATTCCCCGGCGCCCGGAGACGGCGCGCGGGCGGCCGGAGCCGCCCCCGGATCCGTCAGGGCCTCCCGCAGGAACGGTACGACGCCCCGCTCGAGGAGCGCCCGGCCCCAGTCTTCCCTGGCCCGGGAGACCTCCTCGCACTGCTCGCCGTGGAGTTCTGCCTGGAGCGAGGTGGAGCCGTTGCGCAGAGCGGTCAGGAGCAGACCGACGGCGGCGACCAGGATGCCCCCTGCGGTGAGCGCGCCGAACAGCCATCCCGCGGTGAGCAGGGTGTCCGCGAAGGCGGGCTCGGGGTTGAGCATCTTCAGGATGTAGCCGACGAGTAGGAATATCGCGGCGGCCGCCCCCGCGAGGACGGGTGCGAGGACCGCGACGACGGCGATCGCCCCGGCTCCCGCTGCCACCGGTTCCGCCACCTCGCCCATCGTGGTGGCGAGGCTGAGGCCGCCGGAGCCGGACTCCGCGGCGCTCTGTCCGTTCCCTTCACGGATCGTGGTGGATGTCGGTCGAGGTTCGCGCAACTCCTCGCGAACCTTCACGTAGTGCGCGTACTCGGCCGCTGCCGCGGCCGTGATCAGTGCTGTCGCGTTCAGGGCCATGGTGCGCAGTTGTTCGGTGTTGAGCCGCTGGCCCACGGCGGCGAGTTCAGGACGGTCAGGTGCGTTGCGCAGCGCCTCATCGAGAATCCGCTCGTATTCGGGGCGGTCCTCATTGAGCAGGTGTGGAGCGCTGTTCATGTGCATCCCCCGATGCTCCGTAGGGCTGAGGCTCGCATGGCTACGAGCCGTTGGGCAGAAACGGAGGGGAGCCTGCTACGGATAAGCCGATGGTAGAGCCGTGACCGCATGCGGTGACAGGGGGTTTCCAGAATTTGCCACCCTGGCCAGCGTGATCGTGTAGAGGAACGCCTGCCCGCTGAAGCCTCAGTCAGCCAGTGGGAGTTGCTGGACCAGTAGCTTTCCAGCCATGGTCACTCCGCCGTCCATGGCGATGGCCAGGCCGTCGGCGTAGACGTGCGGGCCCTCGATGACCGGGCCGCCGCCGTCCGACTCGTCCTCGGAGCCGACATCGCCCAGGAGGTAGGGGATGGGGCTGTGGCCGTGGACGATGCGTGTGCCGCCATAGATGTCGAGGAGTTCGCGGACGGCCGAGGGGCCCGACTCGTCGCGGAAGGCGAAGCGCTTGGTGAACTTGCGGAAGAGGTCCCAGCACTCGTCGGCGTCATTGCGCGTGAGGGTCTCCCGGATGGTGTCGTTCACCGCCTCGATCGAGTCGCCGTAATCCAGATAGGCGGTTGTGTCGGAGTGCACGAGCAGGTGGCCGTCGGCCTCCTCCATCGCGTCCAGGCGGGCCATCCACTGCAGGTGGTGGTCCTCCAGCCGCTCCATGTCGGTCTTCTGCCCGCCGTTCAGCAGCCAGGCGGCCTGGAAGGTGGCGGTGCCTGCGCCGGAGTTGACGGGGGTGTCGCCGAAGCGCTTGGCGCCGAGCAGGAGCAGCTCGTGGTTGCCCATGAGCGCCTTGCAGTAGCCACCGGCGGCGGCGGCCTCGGCGGAAAGGCGCATCACGAGGTCGATGACGCCGATGCCGTCGGGACCGCGGTCGGTGAAGTCGCCGAGGAACCACAGGCGCGCGTTGCCCGCGGCCCAGTTGCCCTCGGCGTCGATGAGGCCCTGCTCATGGAGGGCCGCGAGGAGCTCCTCCAGATAGCCGTGCACGTCGCCCACGACGAACAGGGGCCCGTGCTCCTCGCTGGCCCGCGGCTGCGGCGGCTCCGGCATGACCTGCACCTGGACGGTGTCTCCCCGGTTGATGACGGGCAGATCGCGCTGGGTGGGGGTGTAGCCCTCCTCCGGCGGCTCGCCGGGAGCTCCTGGGCTCGCGGGGCCGGGAGCGGTCGTCTCATGGACGTACGCCGGTACGCGGAAGTCGCGCAGCGTCGCCGTCCGCACATCGGGTCCCTGACCGGCCCCCTGAGTCATCGACCCCTCCACCACCATTGCGCCGCATCTGCACCGAGATCGGACTGCTTGGTCGCAGCGGCCCGCGGTGTCGTCCGCCCATCATAGGAATGCGGCTCCCGCTGTGTGGTGCACCAGGGGTGGTGAATCGGTACTGAAGCCCGGTTCGCCGAGGTTTTCTCCCGAATTGGGCAGAGGTTTCCCCGCTGGTGGCGGGGGATACACCAACCTCTGCCCGGTGTCGGGACGCTTGGGCGGAAGCGGTCAGCCGTGGCCGGGCGATCGGGGCGGGCTGACCGTCGTGCGCGGCGGACGTCGCTCGGACGAGGTGCGCACGATCAGTTCGGTCGGTATCACCTGCTCGATGGGACGGCCCGTGTCGAGGCCCTCGATGGCGTCGATGAGGAGCTGGACGACGGCTGTGCCGATGCGCCGGGGTTTGAGGGAGAGCGTGGTGATCGGCGGTTCCGTGGTGGCGTACACGGTGGACTCGCTGCAGCAGACGAGCAGCAGGTCGTCGGGGACGCGCAGGCCGTACCGCCGGGCGGCGGCGAGGAGATCGGTGCCGTTGGGGTCGAAGAGGCCGTAGACGGCGTCGGGCCGATCGGGCCTGGCGAGCAGCCGGTCGGCGGCGACGGCGCCCGCGCAGGGGTCGTGCGCGGGATAGGACTCGTAGACCGGGTCCTGCCCGACGCGTTCGCACCAGCGCAGGTAGGCGGTGGTGGAGAGGTGGGTGTACGTGTCCGTGGTGGTGCCGGTGAGGAGGCCGATCCGGCGGGCACCGGCGGCGGCGAGGTGGTCGAGGATCTCCAGGACCGCCGCCTCGTGGTCGTTGTCGACCCAGGCGGTGACCGGCAGGGAGCCGGCCGGGCGGCCGTCGGAGACGACCGGGAGGCCCTGTCTGACCAGTTCGCTGACCACGGGGTCGTGGTCGGAGGGGTCGACGACGACGGTCCCGTCGAGTGCGACGTTCGACCACACGTCGACGGGGCTGCGGCGCGAGGTGGCGGGGAGGATGACCAGGGCGTATCCCCTGGCCAGGGCAGCCGAGGTGGCGGCTCTGGCCATCTCGGCGAAGTAGGCGAACTCGGTGAAGGTGAAAGGTTCATCCCCGTACGTCGTCACGGTCAGGCCGATGAGGCCGGATTTGCCGGTACGGAGGGTGCGGGCCGCGGCGGACGGGCGGTAGCCCAGCCGCTCTGCGACTTCGCGGACATGGCGTCGGGTGGCGTCGGGAAGCCGACCCTTGCCGTTGAGGGCGTCGGAGACAGTCGTGATGGAGACACCGGCGGCTGCGGCGACGTCTCTGATCCCCGCTCGACTCTGCCGGTTGCCCCGGCGCGCGGTCTCCGCTCGGCTCACCTGGTGCTTCCCTGCTGCTGTCATGGCGAGCCGATAGTAGGGCTCATGCGGGTGGGTAGCAGGGACGCATATTCACTCGTTGACAGGCACGTTTCTGCATGGCGTGTGCGGCTCAATGACCATGGAATGCAAGGGGGTTGGGTGGTCGGACGGTCAGCTGCCCGTGATCGTCACGCATGAGCCTGCCAAATGGATCAGGTCTCGAAGAGGTCTCAACTCACCTTCACGGGGGACGCGCGCCACGGAGCGAGCCACCGGCGCGTGGGGGAGCACGGAGCGCCCCCTCCGCCGCGTACGCCGATATCGGATCGTCGCGTACGCCGATGCCGGATCGTCCGTGCGTTGATGCCGGATCGTTCGTACGCCGATATCGGAAGGCCATTCGCAGGGGCGCCCAATCCTCATAAGGTAAGCAGTATTCGAACGTGTCGAGACTGGCTACGAGGAGGACTGCGGTGAGCGAGACGAGCCCGAGGCTGCGCGCCGAGCTGGAAGGTGTCCCCACCTACAAGCCGGGCAAGCCCGCCGCGGCCGGCGGTCCGGTGGCCTACAAGCTGTCCTCCAACGAGAACCCCTACCCGCCGCTTCCCGGCGTCATGGAGAGTGCGCTCGCGGCGGCCGGTTCCTTCAACCGCTACCCCGACATGGCGTGCACGGCCCTGATGAGTGAGCTGGCCGAGCGTTTCGGGGTGCCCGTCTCGCACATCGCCACGGGCACCGGCTCCGTCGGCGTCGCCCAGCAGCTGCTGCAGGCCACCTCCGGTCCGGGCGACGAGGTGATCTACGCGTGGCGGTCCTTCGAGGCGTACCCGATCATCACGCAGGTCAGCGGTGCGAGCTCGGTACGGGTGCCGTTGACGGACGACGAGGTGCACGACCTCGACGCGATGGCCGCGGCCATCACCGACCGCACCCGCCTCATCTTCGTCTGCAACCCCAACAACCCCACGGGCACCGTGGTCCGCAGGGCGGAACTCGAGCGGTTCCTGGACCGGGTGCCGAGTGATGTGCTGGTCGTCCTGGACGAGGCGTACCGCGAGTTCATCCGCGACCCCGAGGTGCCGGACGGCATCGAGATCTACCGTGACCGCCCCAACGTCTGCGTCCTGCGCACGTTCTCCAAGGCGTACGGTCTCGCGGGCCTGCGTGTCGGCTTCGCGGTCGCCCACGAGCCGGTGGCCGCCGCGCTGCGCAAGACGGCGGTGCCTTTCGGCGTGAGTCAGCTGGCGCAGGACGCGGCGGTGGCGTCGCTGCGCGCCGAGGACGAGCTGATGGGGCGGGTCGACTCGCTGGTCGCCGAGCGCACGCGCGTGGTCGAGACGCTGCGCGGCCAGGGCTGGACGGTGCCGGAGACGCAGGCGAACTTCGTCTGGCTGCGGCTCGGGGACCGTACGGCGGACTTCGCGGCGGCGTGCGAGAAGGCCGGTGTGGTCGTGCGGCCGTTCGCCGGTGAGGGGATGCGGGCCACGATCGGCGAGACCGAGGCCAACGACCTCTTTCTGCGGGCGGCAGAGACGTTCCGCAAGGAGCTCTAGCCTCGAAGGAGGCCAGGAGGTCCGTATCCGCATGGCGCGGATGCAACAAGATGTTGAAGCGATAGGGAAGGCCCCGGACAGCAGTCCGGGGCCTTCCTGGTGTTCCCGGTGTTCCGGTGTTCCTGGTGTTCCGGCGTTCCCGGCGGTAAAGGGGACCCCCCTTTGGATGTGCGCAGCCGGTACGACATAATGCTTGTGAATGTGAACGCGTTCACAAGCGCGTCCCGGTTCGTCCGGAGATCAGCGGGATAAAAGGGGCAAAGCTGCCTCCTTGGCCCGCGGTGAGTAAGGAGAAGCCGCAGTGGACCTGGCTCTGGCGCCGGAAACCCTGGCGCGATGGCAGTTCGGCATCACGACCGTCTACCACTTCCTGTTCGTCCCCCTGACGATCTCGCTCGCCGCCCTGACGGCGATCCTCGAGACGGCGTGGGTGCGGACCGGCAAGGAGCACTACCTCCGAGCGACCAAGTTCTGGGGAAAGCTGTTCCTGATCAACATCGCGATGGGTGTCGTCACCGGCATCGTCCAGGAGTTCCAGTTCGGCATGAACTGGTCCGACTACTCGCGCTTCGTCGGTGACGTCTTCGGCGCGCCGCTCGCGTTCGAGGCACTGATCGCGTTCTTCTTCGAGTCGACCTTCATCGGGCTGTGGATCTTCGGCTGGGACAAGCTGCCGAAGAAGCTGCACTGCGCCACGATCTGGATCGTCTCCATCGGAACCGTCCTGTCGGCGTACTTCATCATCGCGGCCAACGCCTTTATGCAGCACCCGGTCGGCTACAAGATCGTGGAGCGGGACGGCACCAAGCGCGCGGAGCTCACCGACTTCGCCAAGGTGCTCTTCCAGGAGACGGCGCTCGTCAACTTCTTCCACGTCATCTCGGCGGCCATCCTGGTCGGCGGCGCCTTCATGACCGGCATCGCCATCTTCCACCTGCGCAAGAAGCAGCACATCCGCACCATGCGGATGTCGATGCGGCTCGGCCTGGTCGCCGCGTTCGCCGGCACGCTGCTCACCGTCGTCAGCGCCGACACCCTCGGCAAGGTCATGTACGAGCAGCAGCCGATGAAGATGTCGGCGGCCGAGGCGCTGTGGGAGAGCGAGAAGCCGGCGCCGTTCTCGATCTTCGCGTACGGCGATGTCGCCAAGGGGCACAACGACGTCGCCATCCAGGTCCCCGGCGTCCTGTCCTTCCTCGCCAAGAACAACTTCAACGCCGAGATCCCCGGCATCAACGACCTCAACAAGGAGGCGCGGGAGAAGTACGGGCCCGGCGACTACCGGCCCAACATCCCCACCGCCTACTGGTCCTACCGCTGGATGATCGGCTTCGGCGGCGTCTCGATGGCGCTGTGCACCGCGGGCCTCTGGCTGACCCGGAAGAAGTTCTGGCTGGCGCCCGAGCACCGCACCGGCGCGGACGACATCCCCAAGCTGATGCTCACCAAGGACAAGGAGCTCGCGCCGAGGCTCGGCACGTGGTGGTGGCGGCTCTCGCAGTGGACGCTGATCTTCCCCCTCATCGGCACCGCCTGGGGCTGGATCTTCACCGAGACGGGGCGGCAGCCCTGGGTGGTCTACGGAGTCCTGCGCACCAGGGACGCCGTCTCCCCCGGGGTCTCGCAGGGCGAGGTGCTCACCTCCCTGATCGGGTTCACGCTGATCTACGCGATCCTCGCCGTCATCGAGGTGAAGCTGCTGCTCAAGTACGTCAGGCAGGGCCCGCCCGAGCTGACCGAGGCGGACCTCGACCCGCCCACCAAGATCGGCGGCCCCGGCTCTGGCAAGGATTCGGGCTCAGGCTCCGATTCCGACGCCGATACCGACCGGCCCATGGCCTTCTCGTACTGAAGGAAGGAGCGACGACGACATGGAACTTCACGACGTCTGGTTCGTACTGATCGCCGTTCTGTGGATCGGCTACTTCTTCCTGGAGGGGTTCGACTTCGGGATAGGGATCCTCACCAAGCTGCTCGCCCGCGACCGGGTCGAGAAGCGGGTGCTCATCAACACCATCGGTCCCGTCTGGGACGGCAACGAGGTGTGGTTGCTCACGGCGGGCGGCGCGACCTTCGCCGCCTTCCCCGAGTGGTACGCCACGCTCTTCTCCGGCTTCTACCTGCCGCTGCTGCTCATCCTGATATGCCTGATCGTGCGCGGTGTCGCCTTCGAATACCGCGCCAAGCGGCCCGAGGAGCGGTGGCAGACCAACTGGGAACACGCGATCTTCTGGACCTCGCTGATCCCGGCGGTGCTGTGGGGCGTGGCCTTCGGCAACATCGTGCGCGGCGTGAAGATCGACGCCCACAAGGAGTACGTGGGCGACTTGTGGGACCTGCTCAACCCCTACGCGATCCTGGGCGGTCTGGTCACTCTGACGCTGTTCACCTTCCACGGTGCGGTGTTCGCCTCGCTCAAGACGGTGGGCGACATCCGGGTGCGGGCGCGGAAGACCGCGCTGGGCCTCGGGCTCGTGACGGCCGTGCTCGCGCTCGGATTCCTGACCTGGACCCAGGCCGACAAGGGCGACGGCAAGAGCCTGATCGCGATGATCGTGGCGGTGGCCGCCCTGGTGGGTGCCCTCGTGGCGATCAAGATCGGGCGTGAGGGCTGGTCGTTCGCGCTGTCGGGGATCACGATCGCGGCGGCCGTCGCGATGCTCTTCCTGACGCTCTTCCCGAACGTCATGCCGTCGTCGCTGAACGAGGAGTGGAGCCTGACGGTCACCAACGCCTCGTCCAGCCCGTACACGCTGAAGATCATGACGTGGTGCGCGGGCGTCGCTACACCGGTCGTGCTGCTCTACCAGTCGTGGACGTACTGGGTGTTCCGCAAGCGGATCGGTACGCAGCACATCGCCGACGCGGCGCATTGAGCCCGTCGTCACCTGCCGCTCCCCTGCCCTTCGGAGGGTGTGTTTCACGTGAAACCAATCGACCCGCGCCTGCTGCGATACGCCCGCGCCACTCGCTTCTTCCTGGTCGCCGTGGTGGTTCTGGGACTGATCGGCGCCGGCCTGGTCATCGGTCAGGCGATGCTCATCGCCGAGATCGTGGTGGGCGCCTTCCAGAAGAGCCTCTCCGCAGGTGACTTGAGCACGCCCTTGGTGCTGCTCACCGTGGTCGCGCTGGGGCGGGGCCTGGTCTCCTGGCTGGCCGAGCTCGCCGCGCACCGGGCGAGCGCGGCGGTCAAGTCGGAGTTGCGGGGGCGGCTGTTGGAGCGGGCGGGCGCGCTCGGGCCCGGGTGGCTGGGAGAGCAGCGCACGGGTTCGCTGATCTCCCTCGCCACGCGGGGCGTGGACGCGCTCGACGACTACTTCTCCCGCTATCTGCCGCAGCTGGGGCTCGCGGTGGTCGTGCCGGTGGCGGTGCTCGCCCGCATCGTCACCGAGGACTGGGTATCGGCGGTGATCATCGTCGTCACCCTGCCGCTCATCCCGGTCTTCATGATCCTGATCGGCTGGGCCACGCAGAACCGCATGGACCGTCAGTGGCGGCTCCTCTCGCGGCTCTCAGGACATTTCCTGGACGTGGTCGCGGGGCTTCCGACCCTGAAGGTGTTCGGTCGCGCGAAGGCCCAGGCCGACTCGATACGCAAGATCACCGGCGAGTACCGGCAGGCCACGATGCGTACGCTGCGCATCGCCTTCCTGTCGTCGTTCGCCCTGGAACTGCTCGCCACGATCTCGGTCGCCCTAGTCGCGGTCACCATCGGCATGCGGCTCGTGCACGGCGAGATGGAGCTGTACGACGGACTCGTCGTCCTCGTCCTCGCGCCCGAGGCGTACCTGCCGCTGCGCCAGGTCGGGGCGCAGTACCACGCGGCGGCGGAGGGGCTCTCGGCCGCCGAGGAGATTTTCGAGGTGCTGGAGACCCCGGTGCCGCCCGCCGGGACCGGGGCGGCGCCCTCGGGCGTGCTGAGCGTGGAGGGCGTGACGGTCCGGTACCCGGGGCGGACGTCGGACGCCGTCTCCAAAGCCGCCTTCCAGGTGGCGCCCGGGGAGACCGTGGCGCTCGTGGGGCCCAGCGGGGCGGGCAAGTCGACCCTGCTGAACGTGGTGCTCGGGTTCGTCAGGCCCACCGAGGGGCGGGTGTGCGTCGGCGGGGTCGACCTGGCCGACGTCGCGCCGGAGCGGTGGCGGGAGCGGATCGCGTGGGTCCCGCAGCGGCCGCACCTCTTCGCCGGGACCATCGCGGAGAACGTACGCCTCGCACGGCCGGAGGCGGACGACGCCCAGGTGCGGGAGGCTCTGCGGGACGCGGGCGCCCTGGAGTTCGTGGACGCGCTGCCCGCCGGGGCCGGCACCGCCCTCGGTGAGGACGGGGCCGGGCTCTCCGCCGGGCAGCGGCAACGGCTCGCCCTGGCGCGGGCGTTCCTCGCCGACCGGCCCGTGGTCCTACTCGACGAGCCGACGGCGGCGCTCGACGGCGGGACCGAGGCGGAGGTGGTCGAGGCGGTTCGCCGGCTGGCGGTCGGGCGGACCGTTCTGCTGGTCGTGCACCGGCCCGCGCTCCTTGCGGTGGCCGACCGGGTCGTACGGCTGGACGCCACGGACGTGGCCTCCCGGAGCCAGGGGGCGCGCCCGTCCGTGACGCCGTCCGATGTGCCGTCCGGCACGGGCGGGCACATCGCGGGCAGCCCAGGCGACAGCGCGGTGCCGGGCGATCCGGACGCGACCCGCCCGAAGAGCCGGGTCCTTGCCAGGGTCCGGCACGCCGCGCGGGCGAGGCGGGGTCAGCTGGGCCTCGCCCTGCTCCTCGGCGCCCTCGCCCTCGGCAGCGCCGTCGGGCTCATGGCCACCTCCGGCTGGCTCATATCGAGGGCCTCGGAGCAGCCCCCGGTGATGTACCTGATGATCGCCGTCACGGCGACCCGCGCCTTCGGCATCGGCCGCGCCGTCTTCCGGTACGCGGAGCGGCTCGTCTCACACGACGCCGTGCTGCGGATGCTCGCCGACACCAGGGTCGCCGTCTACCGGCGCCTGGAGCGGCTCGCCCCCGCGGGCCTGCGCGGCGCCCGGCGCGGCGACCTCCTCTCCCGCCTGGTCGCCGACGTCGACGCCCTGCAGGACTACTGGCTGCGCTGGCTGCTCCCCGCCTCCGCCGCGGCCCTCGTGAGCGCGGGAGCCGTCGGGTTCACCGCCTGGCTGCTGCCCGAGGCGGGTGCCGTGCTCGCCGCGGGGCTGCTCGCGGCGGGCGTCGGCGTGCCGCTGGTCAGCGGCGCCGTGGCCCGTCGCGCGGAGCGAAAGCTGGCCCCCGCGCGCGGGGTGCTCGCCACCCGCGTCGCCGACCTGCTCACCGGAACCGCGGAGTTGACCGTCGCCGGGGCGCTGAAGCGGCGTACGGCCAAGGCGGGGGAGGCCGACGCAGAGCTGACCCGGATCGTCTCCAGGGGTGCCACCGCCACCGCGCTCGGCGACGGCCTGAGGGCGCTCGCCACCGGGCTCACCGTCGCCGCGGCCGCGCTCGTCGGCGTACAGGCGGTCCACGACGGGCGGCTCAGCGGTGTGGACCTGGCCGCGGTCGTGCTCACGCCGCTGGCCGCCTTCGAAGCGGTGATGGGGCTGCCGCTCGCCGTGCAGTACCGCCAGCGGGTCGGCAAGAGCGCCGAACGCGTTTACGAAGTGCTCGACGCGCCCGTGCCCGTCCCCGAGCCCGCCGTACCCGCGCGGGCGCCGCAGTCGCCCTTCCCGCTGCGCGTCGAGGGGCTGCGTGCCCGGTACGAGGGGCAGGACCGGGACGCGCTCGCCGGCGTCGGCCTCACCCTGGAGCGCGGCCGGCGGATCGCCGTGGTCGGCCCCTCCGGGTCGGGCAAGACGACGCTCGCGCAGGTGCTGCTGCGGTTCCTCGGGGCGAGCGAAGGGACGTACACCCTCGGCGGCACGGACGCGGCCGCCCTGGACGGTGACGCCGTGCGCCGCATGGTCGGGCTGTGCGCCCAGGACGCCCACATCTTCGACAGTTCGGTGCGCGAGAACCTGCTGCTCGCCAAGAAGAACGCCACGGAGGAGGAGTTGCGCGACGCCCTGGAGCGGGCACGGCTCGACGGCTGGGCCGACTCGCTGCCGGAGGGGCTCGACACCCTCGTCGGCGAGCACGGGGCCCGGCTCTCCGGAGGGCAGCGGCAGCGCCTCGCGCTGGCCCGCGCGCTCCTCGCCGACTTCCCCGTCCTCGTCCTCGACGAGCCCGCAGAGCACCTCGACCTGCCGACCGCCGACGCCCTCACCGCCGACCTGCTGGCCGTCACCGAGGGACGTACGACGCTGCTCATCACCCACCGGCTCGCCGGCCTCGACGCCGTGGACGAGGTGCTCGTCCTTGACGCGGGACGGGTGGCGCAGCGCGGCACGTACGCGGAGCTCACGGCGGTGGAGGGGCCGCTGCGGCGGATGCTGGAGGTGGAGCGGGCGGCGGACCTGCTGGTGGCGGCTTGAGGGGGCGTCCTGGGGGGTCCTGGGGGTGTCCTGGGGCCGAGGGGTAGCCGGGCGGGACGGACTTCGGCGGGCCGGGGACGGGCCGGAGACGTATCGGATCGATCGAGGCTTCGGCTTTCCCCTTCAAAGCTTCGGCTTTCCCCTTCAAATAGGACTTACTAGGCTCAAAGGCATGTCAGTACCTTCGGCCCCCGCCGATCCCCCGCTTCCCGACGGCACACCGACCACGGTGAAGGCGGCGGAGCTGGCGATCCGCGGCCTCCAAGGGCTCACGCCCGAGCTGAGTTCGCGGGTGCCGCAACTGCTCGACGCCATGCGGTCGGTCGGTGCCGGACTCGAACTGCACACCACTCTGGACCGCATCTGCGAGACGGCCGCCGAGCTGGCCGATGCCCGCTACGCCGCCATCGGCGTCGTCGCCGAAGACGGCGAAGGGCTCTCCGACTTCGTCTACCACGGCATCGACGAGGAGACCGCGGAGCGCATCGGACACCTGCCCGACGGCCACAAGGGCCTCCTCGGCGCCCTCATCCACCAGCCGCGGACGCTGCGCCTCGGCGATCTCTCCGCCGACCCGCGCTCCTGCGGATTCCCGGCCCACCACCCCCCGATGCGGACCTTCCTCGGCGTCCCCATCCGCGTCCAGGGAGAGATCTTCGGCAACCTCTACCTGACGGAGAAGCGGAACGGAGCGGACTTCAACGACTACGACGTGCACATGGTGCGTGTCCTCGCCACGGAGGCGGGCATCGCCATCGGGAACGCGCGCCTCTACGAAGCCGCCAAGCAGCGTGAGCGCTGGATCGACGGCTCCGTGGCGGTCACCACGGCCCTGCTGTCCGGCAGCGACGCCGAGGAGGCGCTCGAAGTGGTCGCCGAGCAGGCCAGGCACCTCGCGGACTCGGCCGCGGGCATCGTGCTGCTGCCCGACGAGGAGGGCGGCATGGAGGTCGTCGCGGTCTCCTCGCAGGAGCCCGTCGGAGCCCTCGGCATGATCGTCCCCGCGGAGAGCCGCATCGTGGCCGACCTCCTCGAAGGCAACTCCGTGTTCATCGACGACGCGGCCGCCGACCCGCGCATCATGACCGAGGCCGCCCGTGCGTTCGGCCCCGTCATGATGCTGCCGCTGCAGAGCGACGGCCGGGTCCTCGGCACGCTCGTGACGCCGCGCGTGCGCGGTGCGCGCCCCTTCACCGAGGCCGAGCGGACGCTCGCCACCCAGTTCGCCTCGCAGGCCGCGCTCGCGCTGATGATGGCCGAGGCGCAGCGGGACCGGGAACGGCTCGCGGTCTACGAGGACCGCGACCGGATCGCCAGGGACCTGCACGACCTCGTCATCCAGCGGCTGTTCGCCACCGGGATGATGCTGGAGAGCGCCCAGCGCAGGTCGGTCGTGCCGGAGGTGCAGGTAGGCGTCGGCCGCGCCGTCGACGAACTGGACGTGACGATCCAGGAGATCCGCACGGCGATCTTCGCGCTGCAGCAGGGGCCGGCCGAGGCGCCCTCGGGGCTGCGCACGCGCGTCCTGCGCGAGATCAACATGGCCGCCGTCCCGCTGGGCTTCAAACCGTCGCACCACTTCGTGGGGCCCGTCGACACGGTGGTCGGGGAACTGACCGGCAAGAACCTCATCGCGGCGCTGCGGGAGGCGCTGTCCAACGCGTTCCGGCACGCGCAGGCCGCCCGTATCGACGTCGTGGTCGACTCGACCGTCGTCCTCCCCGACGGGCAGCACGGCGTACGCCTGACCGTCGCCGACGACGGCGTGGGGATCGCCGAGGGCGGCCGGCGCAGTGGCCTGAGGAACCTCAAGAGGCGGGCCGAGTCGCTGGGCGGTGACAGTTGGTACGGGCCCGGGATCGGCGAGGACGGCGGCGGTACGACGGTGGTGTGGGAGGCGCCGTACTGACGTAGTACGGGGCGGCCTCAGTGAGCGTGGCGGGCCCTGTTCGGCGGTATACGAGTGGGCCGTACGGGGCACCGTGGCCCCCGGGTCCACGAGTTGGTCCTGACCCGTGCCACCGCGACCGGCAACGATCCCTGACATGTTGCTGAGCCGCCACCACCGTCCGCACCCGTTCGTCAGCGTGCCGGTACTGCTGTGCGCGCTGCTCTGGTCCGCTCCCCCTGCCCCCGCCTCCGAGGCTCCGGACACGAGCGTCGACGTGGCACGGCTGTACGAGGAGGCCTCCGTGGCGACCGCACGCTACGAAGAGGTGCATCGGGCCGTCGGCCGCCAGCGCGCGAAGGTCCGGAGGGTGAACCGGCTGCTCGCCGAGGAGCGGCGTGACATGGCGGCGCTGCGCGGTGACCTCGGCCGGCTGGCCAGTGCCCAGTACCGCACCGGTGGCGGTCCGCTCTACACCGTGCAACTCCTCCTCGCGGGCAGCCCCGACGCCCTGATGCGGGGCAGGCAGATCCGGTGGCAGGCCGATCTGGCCGTGAACAGCGCTGTCGCCAAGACCCGGCGGGCGGCGGCCGGGCTCGCCCTCGCCAAGGACCGGGCGGCCCGCGCCAAGCGCACCCTGGAGCGGCGCAAGGTCCACTTGGCCGAGCTCAAGCGGGACATCGATCAGAAGCTGGAAAGGGCCCGGTGGACCCTCCAGGGCGAGGCCGACCGGTCGGTGGCGGCGGGGAGGTGCCGCGGCGCGGTCCGGCTCGATCAGCCGAAAACGCGCCGCACGCGCGCGTGGGTGACGCCCGTGAGGTCCTACGAGCTCTCGGCGGGCTTCGACAGCGTCGGCGGGCGCTGGGCACACCGGCACACCGGGCAGGACTTCGCGGTCGGCATCGGGACGCCCGTGCGGTCGGCCGGCGCGGGCCGGGTGGAGAGCGTGTCGTGCGGCGGGAGCTTCGGGATCGAGGTGGTGGTGCGGCACAAGGGCGGCTACTTCACGCAGTACGCGCATCTCGCGGCCGTCACCGTCGACCAGGGGGAGCGGGTACGTCCCGGTCAGTGGATCGGGCAGTCCGGCACGACCGGCAACTCGACCGGTCCGCACCTGCACTTCGAGGTGCGGCTCACGCCGGAACCGGGGTCGGCGGTCGATCCGCGGGAGTGGCTGGCCGAGCGGGGCGTCACCCTCCGAACCCGTCCTTGAGAGCCTGTCTTTGAACCCCCGCCTGCGCCCCGGCGCCCGGCACGCACGCACCGAACGCCGCTGCGCCCGCGCTTCGCGCGGACGACGGGGGTTCAAAGACAGGCTCTGAGGATCTGCTCGATCACGACCGCGACGCCGTCGTCGTTGTTGGCGACGGTGCGCCCGGAGGCCGCGGCGACGACGTCCGGGTGGGCATTGCCCATCGCGTACGACGTACCGGCCCAGGCGAGCATCTCTATGTCGTTCGGCATGTCTCCGAAGGCGACGACTTCCCGCGGCGCGATGCCGCGCTCCGCGCAGCACAGCTCCAGGGTGCTCGCCTTGGAGACGCCGGGGCCGCTGATCTCCAGGAGGGCGCTCGGGCTGGAACGGGTGACCGTGGCCCGGTCGCCGATGGCCGTGCGGGCGAGCACCAGGAATTCGTCGGGGGCGAGCCCGGGATGGAAGGCGAGGATCTTGAGGACGGGCTGGTCGGGGGCCGCGGAGTCCGCCGCGTGCTCGGCGAGCAGCTTCTCCGCGGGGGCGACGCTTTCGCCCGGCTCCATGTGCAGCGGTGGGTACGTCTCCTCGTGGTGCAGTCCCCCGGTCCGCTCGATCGCGAAGGACGTGCCCGGCGCCGCGGCGCGCAGCCTGCGCACGACATCGAGGGCGCACTCCCGCGCCAGCTCGCGGACCTTGACGAAGCGGTGGGTGCCGGGGCCGCCGTGCAGGTCGACCACGGCGGCGCCGTTGCCGCAGATGGCGAGGCCGTGGCCGTGGACGTGCGCGCTGACGACGTCCATCCAGCGGGCCGGGCGGCCGGTCACGAAGAAGACCTCGATGCCGGCCTCCTCGGCTGCCGCGAGCGCGGCGACGGTGCGGTCCGAGACCGTCTTGTCGTCGCGCAGCAGCGTGCCGTCGAGGTCCGTCGCGATCAGCCGGGGCCGCGGCCGGCTCGCGGCCGGGCCGCCGGGCGCCCAAGCTGTGGGGGCCGGGGCGGTGGGGGCCGGGCGCCGGGGCCCTGGGGTAGCTGAGGTCACGTCCTCGATTGTCCCGCATATGCGCGCACGGCCGTGCGCTGGGGCGCACATCTGAGTACTCGGCGGCTCAGGGCCCCGCCGTAAGCTCTGGGGCATGAGTCTGCGTCTGAGCACTGTGATTCTTCCCGTACGTCGCTGGCACGAGGGCGCCCGCGACCAGTGGCGGCAGGCCGAGGAGCTCGGCTTCCACGCGGCGTACACGTACGACCATCTCGCCTGGCGCACCTTCCGTGACGGGCCGTGGTTCGGGGCGCTGCCCACGCTGACCGCCGCCGCGACGGCCACCGAGCGGCTGCGCCTGGGCACGCTCGTCACGTCACCGAACTTCCGGCACCCGGTGACGCTCGCCAAGGAGCTCATCTCGCTCGACGACATCTCCGGAGGCCGGATCACGCTCGGCATCGGCGCCGGCGGCAACGGTTTCGACGCCACGACGCTGCTGCGGAGCGGTGCGGAGCCCTGGACCCCGCGCGAGCGCGCCGACCGGTTCGCGGAGTTCGTGCCGCTGCTCGACCGGCTGCTGACCGAGGACTCGGTGACGTACGAAGGGACCTACTACTCGGCGACCGAGGCGCGTGACATCCCGGGCTGCGTGCAGCGGCCGCGGCTGCCCTTCGCCGTGGCGGCCACCGGCCCGCGCGGCCTGAAGCTCGCGGCCCGGCACGGGCAGGCGTGGGTGACGACGGGGGACCCGAAGCTCTTCGAGGCGGGCACGCCGGAGCAGTCCCGCGAGGCGCTCTCGGGTCAGCTCGAGAAGCTTGGCAAGGCGTGTGCGGAGATCGGCCGGGACCTGGCCGACCTGGACAAGGTCCTGCTGACCGGCTTCACGCCGGAGCGCGGCCGTCCCCTTGAGTCCGTCGACGCCTTCGTGGACTTCGCCGGCCGCCACCAGGCGCTGGGCTTCACCGAAATCGTGGTGCACTGGCCGATCCCCGGCTCGGACTTCGCCGCGGACCAGTCGGTGTTCGAGAAAATCGCCACCGAGGCGCCCCGACAGCTGAGCTGAAACGCCGTTTTCCGCGTGCTCGATTTTCGTCCATCGACTTTTCATCGACGGATCGAGGCCCGGAGGTTTGATCCACAGCCAAGTCAAGTTATCCACAGGCTAGTTGATAATTCTGTGGACAACTCTTAAGCGACTGGCGGCATTTGGCTAACTTGCGGCATATTTGGGCCTCTTGTCGCCAGCGCGTCCAATGTCCTTGTCTGCACCTCCTTTTCGGCGGCTGCGGCGATGAACGCGGGCGCGTTCGTCTCGCCAACCAGGGCCTGAACGGCGCGCATTGTGGATGCCGGGAGTGCTACGTTCTGCCGCTCGTCCGTGCGAGAGGCGAGTGCCCCCGGCTCCAGGTGCTGACGCAGGTGCCTGGTGGCGAACGTCCGCATCGCACGGGCCAGTTCCGCGTCCACCGACTGCTGGGCGAGCGGTCGCAGCCTGCGGACGAGCGAGGCCGCCTCCGCCGCGTCCGAGTCGGTCGGCGGGTGAGGTCCGAGATAGCGCGCGAATACGTGCTCGGTCGTGAACTCCAGGAAACGGGCGGCTATATGCTCGACCTGGCCCCTCAACTCCCGCAAATGCCCCGAAATAGCTGACAGCGGCACGCCCGCCGCGTACAACTCGACGGCCACCGAGAGCTCTTGTGGGCTCGGCACCAGGAACTCGTCCTCGCGGCCCGGTATCGGTTCGAGCACCCCGAGAGCGATCGCGTCGGCCACCGCCGCCTCGTCGGGAGTGCCGCCGAAGGCCGCGTCGAGCTCGGCACGGGTGATCCGGTCGGCCTTCTCGTCCGTCCACGGGCCGTCGACCTCCGCGACCAGGCCGAGCACCCCGCCGAGCCCCCGGCCCGCGTCCCAGGCCTCGAGGAGCTCCTTGATGGACGCCAGGGTGTAACCGCGGTCCAGCAGGTCCGCGATCTGCCGAAGGCGTGCCAGATGCTCGTCCCCGTACACGTTCGACCGACCGCGCCGCTCCGGACGGGGGAGCAGCCCGCGGTCTTGATAGGCGCGGATCGTACGGACCGTCGCCCCGCTGTGGTGCGCCAGATCCTCGATGCGGTACTCCGCGCGATGCTCCGCCGGTTGCTCTGTGGGCTCCGTATACGTCACTCCCCCCGCCCTTCGTGTCGCCTGGGCACAGCCGCTACGCGGTGGCCGTCCGGCCGATCGCGCCCGCCGCGGCCCGCGCCGCGGGCGACTGCGCCAGATATCCGACGGCCTTGCGCAACGAGCCTTCCTGGGAGGGATGGTACGACCGCCGCAGATAGCGGGGTATCGCCGTGCCGAGCTCGCGCCAGGTGGGCAGCAGGCCCTTGCGGACCGCGCGATTGTGCTCGGCCAATGAGTACCGCGAGCGGTCTGCGAGTTGGGGGTCGTGGCGGATCAGATAGGCCGTGCCCCACATCCACAGGTACAGCATCACGGGCGCCGTGACCGCCATGCCGGCGACCCTGCGCGCGTACCGGGGGAAGCCATGGCCGCCGCAGTGCTGGAACATGTCGAAGGCGACCGCGCGGTGCTCGACCTCCTCCGCCCCGTGCCAGCGCAGCAGATCGAGCATGACCTCGTCGGCCCCGGCGCGGTCGAGGCCCTCGGCGCGCAGGACCCAGTCGCCCAGGACGGCCGTGAACTGCTCTATCGCGGCGATGATCGACAGCCGGAACCGAAGCCACTCCTGCGTCGGCACCGGCACGCCCAGCGGTGGCTTCTCGCCGAGGAGCTTCTCGAAGAGGAAGTCGACGTACTTGGTGAAGGCGGCGGTGTCCAGGCGCTGCGCCGCCAGGTGGTCGAGCACGTGCGCGTGCTGCACGCTGTGCGTGGCCTCCTGACCCATGAACCCCTTGACGTCCCCGCGCAGTGCGGGATCGGTGATCAGCGGCAGGCCTTCCTTGAAGACCTTCACGAACCACCGCTCCCCCGCCGGGAGAAGCAGATGCAGGACGTTGATGACGTGCGTGGCGGTCGGCTCGTCCGGTATCCAGTGCAGAGGTGTCCCGTCCCAGTCGAACGAGACCCGGCGCGGAACGATCGCGTAGTGCTCCCGCGCGCCCGTGCGGGGATCCGTCTCCTTGCTCACAGCGGCGGCTCCAATCGGGCTATCGCACGCAGGGCCTTCGGGCTGAAGCGCGACATGAAGCGGGCGCCGCGGGCCTCCGGGGTGACCGGGACCACCGCCTGGTTCTTGACGACAGCGTTCAGGATCGCGTCGGCGACCTTCTCCGGCGGGTAGTTGCGCAGGCCGTACAGCCGGGCCGACTTCTTCTGGCGGCGCTTCTCCTCGTCGGCCCCGACACCGACGAAGCGGGACGTCGCCGTGATGCTCGTGTTCACGAAGCCCGGGCAGATCGCGGAGACCCCGATGCCCCGGCCCGCGAGCTCGGCGCGCAGGCACTCGCTGAGCATCAGGACGGCCGCCTTGGAGGTGCTGTAGGCGGGCAGGCTCCGGGAGGGCTGGTACGCCGCCGCGGACGCCGTGTTGACGATGTGGCCGCCCTGGCCGCGCTCGGCCATCTGCTTGCCGAAGAGCCGGCAACCGTGGATGACACCCCACAGATTGACGTCGAGGACCTTCTTCCAGTCCTCGCTGCTGGTCTCAAGGAAGGAGCCGGCGATGCCGATGCCCGCGTTGTTCACCAGGACGTCCACCACGCCGTACTCCGTGGCGACCCGTTCGGCGAGCTTCTCCATGGCCTGCTCGTCGGTGACGTCGACCGTCTCGGCCCAGGCCGCGGGGGCACCTATCAGGCGCGACATCTCCGCCGTGCGGGCCGCGCTCTCCGCGTCCCGGTCGACGGCCACCACGCGCGCGCCCGCCTCGGCGAACGCGAAGGCGGTGGCCCGCCCGATGCCGCTGCCCGCTCCGGTGACAAGGACGAGCTGTCCGCCGAACCGGTCGGCGTGCTTGCCGCTCGCACCGCTGTCGTTGACGGGCATGCCATCCTCGTTCGTCGTGACGAACTCGCCGATCCAGGCGGCCAGTTGGTCGGGACGGGTGCGCGGCACCCAGTGCTTGGCGGACAGGGTGCGGCGGATCAGCTGCGGGGCCCACAGCTCCAGCTCGTCGTAGAGCCGCTCGGACAGGAAGATGTCCCCGGAGGGCGTGATGAGCTGCACGGGCGCGTGGGCGTACGCGTCGGTGCGCGGCCTGCGCAGCCTCGCGCGGACGTTGTCGCGGTAGAGCCAGGCCCCGTGTGCCGCGTCCTGGGGCAGGGACGACGTCGGATAGTCGCCCGCCGGGACCTTCTCCAGGCGCTGGAGGATCTTCGGCCACTGCTTGGCGAGCGGGCCGCGCCAGGCGAGCTCGGGGAGCACGGGGGTGTGCAGCATGTACACGTACCAGGACTTGGCGCCCTGGCCGAGCAACTGGCCGACCTTGCGGGGCGTGGGCCGGGACACGCGCTGCTTGATCCAGTGGCCGAAGTGGTCGAGCGAGGGGCCCGACATCGAGGTGAAGGAGGCGATGCGGCCCTCCGTGCGCTTCACGGTCACGAACTCCCAGGACTGCACCGAGCCCCAGTCGTGCCCGACCACGTGCACCGGCTTGTCCGGGCTGACCTCGTCGATGACCGCCACGAAGTCGTCGGTCAGCTTCTCCAGGGTGAAGCCGCCGCGCAGCGGACGCGGTGCGGTCGACCTGCCGTGCCCGCGGACGTCGTACAGCACGACGTGGAAGCGGTCGGCGAGGCGCCCGGCGACCTCGCTCCACACCTCCTTGGAGTCCGGATAGCCGTGCACGAGCAGGATCGTGGGCCGGTCCGGGTCGCCCAGCTCGGCGACGCACAGCTCCACCCCGCCCGTGCGAACCCAGCGCTCGCGCGCGCCCCGCAGGCCGCCGCTCCGCTCCTCGCCGGTGCCCTTGGCGATGTCTCCGGTCGTCATGCGGCGGCCCTCTCCTCAGCCCAGCGCCGCACATGCGGCAGATCGTCGTCCAGCCAGAACGCGCTCTGTTCGGGGTCCTTGGAGTCGGTGACGACCAGGATCTCCTCGAACTTCGCGCCCGTACCCCGGAAACCGAGGTGCGGCTCGACCGCCCAGAGCCCCTTCCGGGGCGGGTGGTCGGAGAACTTGTACGGGGACCACAGCGGCGACCAGCCGTCGCGGTGGCCGTGGATCGCGTCGCTGACCAGACCCTTCAGTGACTGTGTGCCGAAACCGAAGAGGTGCGGGGACAGGCGGCGCTCCTTGACCCGGTCGACCTTGTGCGCGATGACGCCGAACGGATACGCGCGATGGCGGTTGGCATACCCCTGGCGGACCATGAGACGGTCGACGTCCTCATAGATCTCCCGCAGCGGCCTGCGCTCGCGCACTTCGCGCAGGATCAGCTCACGGTGCGCCTCCAGGTCGGCGAGGAGCCTGTCGTGCACGGGGTTGAGGCCCAGGCAGCCGGAGTAGCCGATGTCGGCCGTGAAGCCCTTGTAGACCGGGGCCATGTCGAGGATGAAGGGCATCCCCGGCTCCAGCTTGCGGTGGGTGGGGAAGAACTGCAGGGGGATCCGGAAGCCCGCGAACGCCGTGCGGTCCCCGAACCAGGCGAAGGGCAGGTGGAACCAGTCGCGCACGCCCCGCTCGCGCAGCCACTCGCGCTGCATCCGCGCCGCCTCGCGCTCCGTCACACCCGGCCTGAGCTGAGCCGCCACCGCCTCGGCGCACGCGTACGCAAGGGTCTGCACTTCTCTGAACCCCCGCAGCTCCGCCGAGAGTTCGCCTGCCACCGCTGAGGTCATGCCACCGTCCGTCCTGAGTCCGGTCCATCCCGAGTCCGGTGCATCCCGTGTCCCGGGCCATCGCCGTACGCGGTCGTAACTTGACACTGATGAATGTGACAATGCCCGGCGGCTACGTCAAGAGTTCTGTCCAACCCTGCGGGAGAGGTCCGGAAGAACCCCCACGGGTCGACTTCCGGACGACCCCTACGGGCCCGTGATACTCGAGAGTGAGGGCAGGGCAGGCCCTTGGTCTGACGCGCCGGTGTGGGCCGCGCCACTAGCGTCGAAGCGTGACTGTGATCGCGACCGAAAGCCTGAGCAAGCGGTTCCCCAGGGTGACCGCGCTTGACCGGCTCTCCATGGATATCGGGCCCGGTGTGACTGGACTCGTCGGAGCCAACGGAGCCGGCAAGTCCACACTGATCAAGATCCTGCTGGGTCTGTCCCCCGCCACGGAGGGCCGCGCCACCGTGCTCGGCCTCGACGTCGCCACCAGCGGCGGCGAGATCCGCGAACGCGTGGGGTACATGCCGGAGCACGACTGCCTGCCGCCCGACGTCTCGGCCACCGAGTTCGTCGTGCACATGGCGCGCATGTCCGGACTCCCGCCCACCGCGGCCCGCGAGCGCACCGCGGACACCCTGCGCCACGTCGGGCTCTACGAAGAGCGCTACCGCCCCATCGGCGGCTACTCGACCGGCATGAAGCAGCGCGTCAAGCTCGCTCAGGCCCTCGTCCACGACCCCCGGCTGGTCTTCCTCGACGAGCCGACGAACGGCCTCGACCCGGTCGGGCGCGATGAGATGCTCGGCCTGATCCGCCGCGTCCACACCGACTTCGGCATCTCGGTCCTGGTCACCTCGCACCTCCTCGGCGAGCTGGAGCGCACCTGCGACCACGTCGTCGTCATCGACGGCGGCAAGCTCCTGCGGTCCAGCTCCACCACCGACTTCACCCAGACCACCACGACGCTCGCCGTCGAGGTCACCGACACCGACGACCACCCCGACGGCACCCGCGCGCTGCGCGAGGCGCTGCGGGGCCGCGGCATCGGCACGGAGACCGGCGGCGAGCTGCCCGGCGCGGGGCACACGATCCTGCTCACCGCCGAGGGCGAGGAGACGTACGACGTCGTGCGCGACCTCGTCGCCGACCTCGGCCTCGGCCTGGTGCGGATGGAACAGCGCAGGCACCACATCGCGGAGGTCTTCACGGACGAGCCGCGACAGGAGCCCGCGGCCGGGCCCACCGCCGCCCTCGTGACCACCGCACAGCAGAAGGGGGCCGGCCGCGATGAGCACTGAGGCCACCCGGAGTCCGGAGCCCGCACGGGCCCCCGAGTCCACCCGCATCCACAACATCGGTTACCGCAACTACGAAGGACCGCGGCTCGGCCGTGCCTACGCCCGCCGCTCGCTCTTCTCCCAGAGCCTGCGCGGCGCGTACGGACTCGGGCGTTCCGCCAAGTCCAAGGTCCTGCCGATGATCCTCTTCGCGGTGATGTGCGCACCCGCGGCGATCATGGTGGCGGTCGCCGTCGCCACCAAGGCCGACGACCTCCCCCTGGACTACACGCGCTACGCGATCGTGCTCCAGGCCGTCATCAGCCTCTTCCTGGCAGCCCAGGCCCCGCAGACCGTCTCCCGCGACCTGCGCTTCAAGACAGTGCCCCTCTACTTCTCGCGGCCCATCGAGCGCGGTGACTACGTGGCGGCGAAGTTCGCCGCGATGTCCTCGGCGCTCTTCGTCCTCACCGCGGCGCCGCTCGTCGTGCTCTACGTAGGGGCGCTGCTCGCCAAGCTCGACTTCGCCGACCAGACCAAGGGATTCGGCCAGGGGCTGGTCTCCGTGGCGCTGCTCTCCCTGCTCTTCTCCGGTATCGCCCTCGTCATCTCCGCCGTCACACCCCGCCGCGGATTCGGCATCGCCGCCGTCATCGCGGTGCTGACCATCACCTACGGAGCGGTGTCCACGGTCCAGCAGATCGCCTCCGAGCAGGGCAGCACCGGAGCCATCGCCTGGCTCGGCCTCTTCTCGCCGATCACGCTCATCGACGGCGTACAGACCGCCTTCCTCGGCGCCACCTCCGCCTTCCCCGGAGGGGAAGGCCCCTCTTCCGCCGTAGGCGCCCTCTACGTAGTCGTTGTTCTCTGCCTCATCGCGGGCTGCTACGGCGCGCTGATGCGCCGCTACCGGAAGGTCGGCCTCTGATGACCACGATCAATATTGACCATGTGTCGCGCTGGTTCGGGAACGTCGTGGCGGTCAACGACATCACCATGAACATCGGCCCGGGAGTCACGGGGCTCCTCGGTCCGAACGGCGCGGGCAAGTCGACGCTCATCAACATGATGGGTGGTTTCCTCGCCCCCTCCACGGGCAGCGTCACCCTCGACGGCAGGCCCATCTGGCGCAACCAGGAGATCTACAAGGACATCGGTATCGTCCCCGAGCGCGAGGCGATGTACGACTTCCTCACGGGCCGCGAGTTCGTCGTCGCCAACGCCGAGTTGCACGGTCTCGACGAGCGGGCCGCCAAGAAGGCGCTCGCCACCGTCGAGATGGAGTACGCGCAGGACCGGAAGATCTCGACGTACTCCAAGGGCATGCGCCAGCGCGTGAAGATGGCCTCCGCCCTGGTCCACGACCCTGCGGTGCTGCTGCTCGACGAGCCCTTCAACGGCATGGACCCGCGTCAGCGCATGCAGCTGATGGACCTCCTGCGGACCATGGGCGGGCAGGGCCGCACGGTCCTGTTCTCCTCGCACATCCTCGAAGAGGTCGAGCAACTCGCCTCGCACATCGAGGTCATCGTCGCCGGACGGCACGCGGCCAGCGGTGACTTCCGCAGGATCCGGCGTCTGATGACCGACCGCCCGCACCGCTATCTGATCCGTTCAAGCGACGACCGCGCCCTGGCCGCCGCGCTGATCGCCGATCCGTCGACGGCCGGCATCGAAGTCGACCTCAAGGAGGGCGCCTTGCGCATCCAGGCGGTCGACTTCGGCCGGTTCACCGCGCTGCTGCCCCGCGTCGCCCGCGAGCACGGCATCCGGCTCCTGACGGTCTCGCCCTCGGACGAGTCCCTCGAGTCGGTCTTCTCCTACCTCGTCGCGGCCTGAAGGGACTGACCGTGTACAACCCCACTGTCGCCCGGCTCACCTACCGGGCCCTGCTCGGCCGGCGCCGGGCGCTGATCCTCCTCGCCCTGCCCCTCCTCCTGATCGTCATCTCCGCGGCGGTACGGGGGTTCAGCGGCGCCGACGACCAGGTGGCCGCCGATGTCCTCGGCGGATTCGCGCTCGCCACGATGGTGCCGATCATCGGCGTCATCGCGGGCACCGGTGCGATCGGTCCGGAGATCGACGACGGCTCGGTCGTCTACCTGCTCTCCAAGCCGGTCCGGCGGCCCACGATCATCTTCACCAAGCTGATCGTCGCCATCGCCGTGACCATGGCCTTCTCGGCGATCCCCACGTTCATCTCGGGGATGATCCTGAACGGCAACGGGCAGCAGATCGCCATCGCCTACACGATCGCCGCCCTCGTCGCGTCCGTCACGTACGCCGCGATCTTCCTGCTCCTCGGCACGGTCACCCGGCACGCCGTGGTCTTCGGGCTCGTCTACGCGCTGGTGTGGGAGGCGCTCTTCGGTTCGCTGGTCTCCGGGGCGCGCACGCTCAGCGTGCAGCAGTGGTCGCTCGCCGTGGCGCAGAAGGTCGGCCACGGTGACCTGATCCCCTCGGACGTCGGCCTGCCGGCCGCGACGGTCCTGCTGGTCGCCGTCACGGTGCTCGCCACGTGGTACGCGGGGCAGCGGCTCCGATCGCTGACGCTGGCCGGGGAGGAGTGACGGGGCGTTGCACTGGGCTTGGGCGGGGGTGGGGGCCCGCGCCGCCTGATCCGGCCTTCATCACCGGCTTCGCCGAGTTCGTCCTCAAACGCCGGACGGGCTGAAGATTCGAGCGCCGGACGGGCCGGGGGTCTTGAGCACCGGACGGGCTGAAGATCTCGAGCGCCGGACCGGCTGGAAATCCCAAGCACCGGGTGGGCTGAAAATTCGAGCGCCGGACAGGCCGGGGATCTTGAGCACCGGACGGGCCGGGGAGCTTGAGCGCACGACGGGCTTGGGAATCTTGAGCGCCCGACCGCTGGAAAACTCAAGCGCCCGATGGGCCGGATACGCCCCCTCGCCCGCTCGGCGACCTCAGCCCAGCAAGCGTTCCAGAACCACCGCGATGCCGTCCGCCTCGTTCGACGTCGTCACCTCGTCCGCGACCGCCTTGAGTTCGTCGTGGGCGTTGGCCATGGCTACGCCGTGGGCCGCCCAGCCGAACATCGGGATGTCGTTCGGCATGTCGCCGAAGGCGATCGTGTCCGCGGCCTTCGCGCCGAGGCGGCGTGCCGCCAGGGAGAGGCCCGTGGCCTTGGAGAGGCCGAGCGGCAGGAGTTCGACTATCCCCTCGCCCGCCATGGTCACGCCGACCAGATCGCCCGCCACCCGGCGCGCCACCTGCGCCAGCGCGTCGTCGCTCAGGCCGGGGTGCTGGATGTACACCTTGTTCAGCGGGGCCGCCCACAGGTCGGCGACGTCCGTGAAGGGGATGGCGGGGAGCGGGCCCTCCTGGACCGCGTAGCCGGGGCCGACCAGCACCTCGCCGTCGATGCCGTCGCGGCTCGCGGCGAGGAAGAGCGGGCCGATCTCCGCCTCGATCTTGGCGAGCGCAAGGCCCGCGAGCTGGCGGTCGAGCGTCACCGAGGTGAGCAGCCGGTGCTCCCCCGCGTGGTACACCTGCGCGCCCTGGCCGCATACCGCGAGCCCGTCGTAGCCGAGGTCGTCGAGGATGTGCCGGGTCCAGGGCACCGCACGGCCGGTGACGATGATGTGCGCCGCGCCCGCCGCGGTGACCGCGGTGAGCGCCTGGCGCGTACGTCCCGAAACCGTGTCGTCGGGGCGCAGCAGCGTCCCGTCGAGGTCGGTCGCGACCAGCTTGTACGGGAAGGAGGGCGTGACCGGAGCAGGGTGACTCACTTGGCGATGGGCTCCAGAATCTCTCGGCCCCCGAGGTACGGACGCAGGACCTCGGGCACCACCACGGAGCCGTCGGCCTGCTGGTGGTTCTCCAGGATGGCCACGATGGTGCGCGGAACGGCGCACAGCGTGCCGTTCAGCGTGGCCAGCGGCTGGAGGACCTTCTTGCCGTCGCGGCTGTCGCGCATCCGGATCGACAGGCGGCGGGCCTGGAAGCCGTCGCAGTTCGAGGCGGAGGTCAGCTCGCGGTACTTGCCCTGGGTGGGGATCCACGCCTCGCAGTCGTACTTGCGCGAGGCCGAGGCGCCGAGGTCACCCGTCGCCACGTCGATCACCTGGAAGGGCAGGCCAAGGCCGGTCAGCCACTGCTTCTCCCACTCCAGGAGACGCTTGTGCTCGTTCTCGGCGTCGGCCGGGTCGACGTACGAGAACATCTCGACCTTGTCGAACTGGTGGACGCGGAAGATGCCGCGGGTGTCCTTGCCGTACGTGCCGGCCTCGCGGCGGTAGCAGGGCGAGAAGCCCGCGTACCGCAGGGGCAGCTTGTCGGCGTCGATGATCTCGTCCATGTGGTACGCCGCGAGCGCCACCTCGGAGGTGCCGACCAGGTAGTAGTCGTCCTTCTCCAGGTGGTACACGTTCTCCGCGGCCTGGCCGAGGAAGCCCGTGCCCTCCATGGCGCGCGGGCGGACGAGCGACGGCGTCAGCATGGGGATGAACCCGGCCTCGGTCGCCTGCGCGATGGCGGCGTTGACCAGGGCGAGTTCGAGCAGGGCGCCGATACCGGTGAGGTAGTAGAAGCGCGATCCGGAGACCTTGGCGCCGCGCTCGACGTCGATCGCGCCGAGCAGCTCGCCGAGCTCGAGGTGGTCCTTCGGCTCGAAGCCCTCGGCCGCGAAGTCGCGCGGGGTGCCGATCGTGTCGAGGACGACGAAGTCCTCCTCGCCGCCGACCGGGACGTCCGGGTGGACGAGGTTGCCCAGCTGCCCGAGGAGGCGCTTGGTCTCCTCGTCGGCCTCGTCCTGCGCGGTGTTGGCCGCCTTGACGGCCGCGGAGAGCTCGCCCGCCTTCTTCAGGAGCTCCTGCTTCTCCTCGGGCGCGGCCTTGGGGATCAGCTTGCCGAGCGCCTTCTGCTCGGAGCGGAGCTCGTCGAAGCGGAGGCCGGACGACCTGCGCCGCTCGTCGGCGGAGAGCAGGGCGTCGACGAGCGCGACGTCCTCTCCACGGGCGCGCTGGGAGGCGCGAACACGGTCGGGGTCCTCACGGAGCAGGCGAAGGTCAATCACCCTTCAAGGCTACCGTCGTGCGGTTGCGGCCTACGACTCGATATTGCATGGTGTGCGTTATGCCCGTTTTGCCGGAATGGAAATTCCTGGCGGCCGACGGCTCCGAATGGGGCTCGGCCCGGCTGGAAAGCCGCCGCCGCTGAGCACTCGGGGTGCGGGTCAATAAATGGCCACCATTCCCCGAAATGGGGCAGACCGCACCCGGCGTCTTGACCCGAACTCCTTGCGGGAAGCGGGACTTGGCCGCCCGCTCGCCGCGGTTGTCCACAGGAATCGGCGACTCCGGACGGTTGTCCACAGCCTGTGCGAAAGATCTGTGGATGCCGGAAGGGGGAGTTCCGAAAGTTCCGCACGGGCCGAAGGAATCGCTTCCCAAACCACCCGCACACCCACTTTCGAGTGGAAATACCTCGCCCCAAAGAGTTGATCAATGGAAAAGAGTGGACGAGGGGTGACGTGCCGGACTGTGGACGGACTTGAGGTCCCTGCGCCGATTTGTCGACCATGTCGTGCTTCGTTGTCGACTTGTCCCCAGGTCGAGACGCGCACCTGTGGATAACTTCTGTGGACAACGTAAATCTGCAGGTAGGACCGGACGGGGAGCGGGCGAGCGGCTAGAAACGGCCGTCCTCGCAGCGTGCCAGCCAGTCCGACGCCGCCATGAACTCGCTGTCGGTCGTGCCGGGCCGCAGCGGCCGGACGTCCTCCGTCGCCACTCCGGCCCGCGGGTACGACCCGAGGAAGCGCACCTGCGGGCAGATCCGCTTGAGCCCCATCAGGGCCTCGCCGACCCGGCGGTCCGTGATGTGCCCCTCGGCGTCCATCGAGAAGCAGTAGTTGCCGATGCCCTGGCCCGTCGGCCGCGATTCGATCCGCATGAGGTTGACGCCGCGTACGGCGAACTCCTGGAGCAGTTCGAGCAGCGCGCCGGGGTGGTCGTCGCCCAGCCAGATGACGACGGAGGTCTTGTCGGCCCCCGTCGGCGCGGCGGGCCGGGCGGGGCGGCCGACCAGCACGAAGCGGGTCTCGGCGTTCGCCGCGTCGTGGATCTCGCTGACCAGCGGCTCCAGGCCGTACGTCGCCGCGGCGAACTCACCCGCGAAGGCGGCGTCGAAGCGGCCCTCCTGGACCAGGCGGGCGCCGTCCGCGTTCGAGGCCGCCGACTCCCACAGGGCGTCCGGCAGGTGCGCGGCCAGCCAGTTGCGGACCTGCGGCTGGGCCACGGGGTGACCGGTCACCGTCTTGATGTCCGTGAGCTTCGTGCCGGGGCGCACGAGCAGCGCGAAGGCGATCGGCAGGACGACCTCGCGGTAGATCATCAGGGGCTCGCCCTTGGCGAGCTCGTCGACGGTGGTGGTGACGCCGCCCTCGACGGAGTTCTCGATCGGCACCAGCGCGGCAGCCGCCTGGCCGCCGCGGACCGCGTCCAGCGCGGCGGGCACGGAGACCATGGGGACGAGCTCCCGGGCGGCCGCCTCCGGCAGCGTGCGGAGTGCCGCCTCCGTGAAGGTGCCTTCGGGGCCCAGGTACGTATAGCGCGTCGCCGACATACCGTCACCCTAATGGGCCCGACGTGGCGCGGCTCACGCGTCTCACAGAGCGGCGCCCGTCGCACGTACGCGCGTACGAAGAAGGCGTACGCCCCCACATGCACCCCAACACGCGCCCCCGCATATGCCACGCGCCCGGGCGAGCGACGGCTCACCCCTCCAGCAGCCGCTGCCCCACGTACTCGCCCTTCGCCGCCCCGCCCGGCACCGCGAAGAGCCCGCTGGCCTCGTGCCGGATGAACTCCGACAGGGCGTCGCCCCGGTCGAGCTTGCGCTGCACCGGGATGAAGCCACTCATCGGGTCGGCCTGCCAGCAGATGAAGAGCAGGCCCGCGTCGGGCTCGCCCTTGGCGTCGAAGCCGTCGTGGTAGGAGAACGGGCGGCGCAGCATCGCGGCGCCGCCGTTCTGGTCGGGCCTGCTGATGCGGGCGTGCGCGTTGGGCGGGATCACGACCTTGCCGTCCGGGCCGGTCTTGTCGAGCTTCGGCTCGGTGCTCTCCGAGCCGCCCGTCAGCGGTGAGCCGTCCGACTTGTGCCGTCCGATCACCGCCTCCTGCTCCTTCAGGCCGAGCTTCTCCCAGTCGTCCAGGAGCATGCGGATGCGGCGTACGACGACGTAGGAACCGCCCGCCATCCACGCGGGGTTCCCGCCATCGGGGACGAAGATGCGCTGGTCGAAGGTCTTCTCCGACGGCTTGGGATTGTTCGTGCCGTCGATCTGGCCCATCAGGTTGCGGGTGGTCATCGGGCGTGCGGTGGCGCCCGGCGAGCGGTTGAACCCGTTCATCTGCCAGCGGACCTTCGCCGCGCCCGCCGCCTCCCGTTGGATCGCGCGCAGGGCGTGGAAGGCGACGAGCGGGTCGTTCGCGCCGATCTGCACCCACAGGTCGCCGTTGCTGCGCGCCTTGTCGAGATGGTCCGAGGAGAAGTCGGGCAGCGGGTCCAGGGCGGCCGGGCGCTGCTTCGCCAGGCCCGTGCGGGAGAAGAAGGAGGCGCCGAAACCGAAGGTGACGGAGAGCGAGGACGGGCCCGCGTCCCGGGCGACGGCTGTGTCGTCGCCGTCGGTCGGCCGCCCCGCCATCAGCGCCTGGGCCGTCGCCGACCAGCGGCGCAGCAGGGCTGCCGCCTCCTTGCGGCCCGTCCCCGCCACCAGGTCGAAGGCGACCAGATGGCCGCGGGACTGCATGGGTGTGGTGATGCCGGGCTGATGTTTCCCGTGAAACATCACCTCGTCCGTGCCGAGGGACGTCAGCGCGGACGACGGGCCGTCCACCGCGGCGGAGGAGTCGGACGAGGGTGCCGCGGCGTATCCGGCGGCGCCGCCCGCCGCGCCGAGCGCGAGTCCGGTCGCGCCGGCGGTGCCGAGCAGCCGCCGCCTCGAAATGCCGTTGTCCGCCATGGTCGTTCCACTCAGCCGATCTGCGCGTTCTTCTTCACGGTGACCTGATCGATGTCGCTGGTCCGCACCGTCACCGCGATCTTCCAGTTTCCTGCCATCGGAATCTGCACGCCGTTCGCGCTCCAGTGTCCGGTGGCGATGTGGTCGGGCGCGACGGGCAGCGGTCCGACGTCCTGCGACGCGAGGGTGAAGGAGACCTTCACCTCGGGGACGTCGAAGGCGCTGCCGTTGGGCCGCTTCACGTACAGGTGCAGGGCGTTGCTGCCGCTGCGGCCCGGGTCGAGGTCCAGCTGCACCGTGCCCTTGCCGTCGGTGCCGCCCGTGTCGAAGGGCACCTTGACCTTGAGCGGGCCCGAGCGCTGCGCCGCTGCCGCCGCGGTGGCGCCCGCGGCCTCCTCCTCGGTGCGGCCCGGCTCGGTGGTGGTGAGGATCGTCGTCACGGCGAGCAGGACGACGGCGATGCCGGTCTCGGTGAGCACCGAGCGGCGCAGGCCCGAACGGTGCGGGTCGGCGTCACGTATGCGCTTCTCGCGGGCGGTGTCCATGGCGGCACGCTGGCGCGCCAGCTGGGCGGAGCGCTGGGAATCGCCGCCCGTGTCCGCGTCGGTGGCGGGCACGGTGACCGTCTTCTTGGACGCCTGCTTGGAAGCCTGCGTCTGCTTCCCGCGCTGTTCGACGACCACGGCGGTCGCCGCCGCGGCCTCGGCCGTGATCCGGCCGGTCCACCGGCGGGAGACGGAGGCGACGCCCACCAGGACGACGACCAGGCCGATCTTGACGAGGAGCAGCTGCCCGTACGACGTACCGGTCAGCGCCGACCATGAACCGACCTGCCGCCACGACTGGTACGTGCCGGTCGCGGCGAGTACGACGACGCTGGTGAATGCCACGGCCGAGAACCGTCGCACCGCGGGCGCGTCCACCGCGGCCGTGCGGAAGAGCGCGAGGCACAGCGCCGCGAGCCCACCGAGCCAGGTGGAGACGGCGAGCAGGTGCAGGACGTCGACGGGCATCGCGATGCCCGCCTGGATGCCGGTCGACGCGTGCTCGGCCATCGCCCAGGTCGCCGCGATGCCGATGGCGACGACGGTGCCGCCGATGGCGAGCCCGAAGGTGAGGTCCTTCTTCTCGGCCGCGTCGTCGGGTCCCTCGCGCTTCGCGTACGCGCCGAAGAGCACCGCGATGAACAGCGCGGCGGCGGCGAGGAGCAGCAGCCTGGAGACGAGGGCCGCGCCCGTCTTGGTGTTGAGGACGTCGCCGAGCTTGCCCATGTCGAAGGCGTCGGCGAGCTTCCCGGAGCCGGTGTAGGGGGCGCGCAGGAGCAGCAGGACGAGGGTGGAGGCGGTGAGCGCGACCCAGCCCGACGTCACGAGCCGCTGCAGCGGCCGCACCCCGGCGCCGCGCGGCCAGCAGCCGAGCACGAAGGCGGCGCCGCCGACGAGCAGGATGAAACCGGCGTACGAGACGTAGCGGGTGATGTCGTAGAGCACGCCGACCAGGCCGCCGCCGGCCTCCTGGTCGGGCAGCGCGACCTTGGTGTCGGAGGGCGCGCCGATGGAGAAGGTGAAGGCGCCGGAGACGGGGTGGCTGTCGGCGGAGACCACTTGGTAGGCGACGGTGAAGGTGCCGTCGGGCAGGCCGGGGCGGAGTTTCACGCCGTACGTGTTGGCGCCCAGGTCCGTCGTCTTGTCGGTGTCGGCGCGCTTGCCGGACGGGTCGAGCACCCGCACGGAGCCTTCCGACATGGCGACCTTCTCCGAGAAGGTGAGCTTGACCTGGGCGGGGGCCGCCTCGACCACCGCTCCCTGCCTCGGATCGCTGCCGGTCAGCGCGGCGTGCGCGGAGGCCGGCGCGGCCCCGGCGAGGAAGGCGCCGGTCGCCGCGAGCAGCACGAGGAGGAGCCGCCAGACACGGGGGGCGGCGCTGGTCCGGGGAGCGACCCCGGAGCGGGAAGCGATGGTCTGCATCAACGGTCCGTCCCTCAGTGCGAGTTGTGTGACGTGTCGTGCTGCTTCGGCTGGTACGTCGCTTCCTTGACCGGCACCTCGACCTTGACGGGGTCCGACTTCTGGAAGCGCAGCGTCAGGGTGACCTTCTCGCCCTGCTCCAGCTTGCGCTTGAGCTTTTCGAGCATCAGGTGGTTGCCGCCGCTGGTGAAGTCGAGGTGGCCGCCCGCGGGCACGTCGAAGGACTTCTGCTCCTTCATCGCGCCGCCCTTGGTGCTGTGCAGCGTGACCGAGCCCGCGACATCGCTGGTGGCAGAGGTGAGCTTGTCGGCGCCGCCCTTGTTCGTGAGCGTGAGGAAACCGGCCGCCATGTCGGCCATGGTGGGCTCGGGGATGTAGGCGCCGCTGACCTTGAGGTCGGGGGCCTTCGCCGAGGCCGGCTCGGAGTCCTTGCCGGAGTCCGAGCCGCCGCAGCCCGCCAGGGCGAGCGCGGCGGCCAGCGCCATGGCTCCGCCGGTGAACGCGCGGTGGGGGGTGGTGCGGCGCCGGGTGGTGCGGTGGAGGGTGGTGCGGTGGTTCACGGGTTCTTTCCCTCGATGAGCTTGGGGAGATCCTTCGTGTAGTCACCGGCTGTCGCGTCGGCGTTGTACATGACGTATCCCGAGTCGTTCTTCGGTGAGAAGGCGATGACCTGCAGCCCGTGCATCGAGACGATCTTGCCGTCCTTCTGCTTCTTGGGCGGCTCGATGCTGATGGCGAGCTGGCGGGCGCCTGCCTGAATGGTGGCGAAGTCGCCGGTCAGGCCGGTGAAGTCGGCGTCCACGCCCTTGAGCCACTTGCCGAGCTCGGCGGGGGTGTCCCGCTCGGGGTCGGTGGTGACGAAGACGACCTTCAGCTTCTTCTGGTCCGCCTTGGGCAGCTTCTTCTTGGCGACCGCGATGTTGTTCATCGTCAGCGGGCAGACGTCGGGGCAGTGCGTGTAGCCGAAGTAGATCAGCGTCGGCTTGCCCTTGGTCTCCTTGCGCAGGTCGTACTTCTTGCCGTGCGTGTCGGTGAGGACGAGGTTCGGCTTCTCGTAGGGCTTGTCGAGGACCGTGGAGGCCTTGCCCGAGTCGGTCTCGACGGAGACGTCGGCGACCGGCTTCTTGTCGTCACCGCCGCCGCAGGCGGTCAGCGTGAGGGCGGCCGTGGCCAGCAGGGCAGCCGCGGCGAGCTTCTTGTTGGTGCTCTTGGAGAGGTGCTTGGAGTGGCTCTTCGAGCTCTTCGTGCGCATACGGAAATGTCCCAGATGTGAGGGGGTCGGGGTGCACCGGGGCGGCTGCGTGCCGCGGCGGCGCACCCCGTGGGGTGGCTCGGCCGACGGCTCAGCCGGTGACGCGGCGACGGCCCGCGAGGACGCCGAACGCGACGCCCGCCGCGCCGACGACGATGCCGACGATGCCGAGGACGCGGGCGGTGGTGTCGCTGCTGTCCGAGGAGTCGGAGGACGCGCTCTCGGTCTTGCCGCCCTTGTCGTCCGCCTTGGTGTCGGCGGCGGCGCCGTGGCCCTCGGTGGCAGCGGTCAGCTCCAGGGCGGGCGCCGGGTGCTCCGGCTCCTCCTGACCCTTCTGCTGCGGCTCGATCCAGCGGACGACGTCCTTGTTGTCGTACGTCTGGATCGCCTTGAAGACGAGCTGGTCGGTGTCCTCGGGCAGCTGGCCCAGGGAGACCGGGAACTTCTGGAAGCTGCCGGGCTGGATGCCCTTGCCGTCGGCGGTCCAGGTGACCTTGGTGACGGCCTCGTCGATCTTCTCGCCGTGGATCTCCAGCGGCTTGTCGAGCTTGCTCTTGGTGACCTTGACGTTCCAGCCGGGGACGGCCTCCGTCATGACGGAGGCGAGCGGGTGGTCGGCCGGGAAGGTGACCTCGACCTTGTTGGTCGCGGCGTCGTCCATCTCGTTCGGCACCTTGAAGTTGACCGTCGCGTACCCGCCCTTGGCGGCGGCGCCCTCGGGAGAGACGCTGACGTGCGCGAGCGCGGGCGCCGAGAGGACGAGAACGGCGGAGGCGGCGACGGTGCCGACGGCGGCGATACGGGACATCTTCATGACAGGAACACTCCACTTTCGTCAGTGGTCACCGGTACGCGACGCGCTGGTCGCCGTACCGGGTGCTGGATACGGGGGGTGGGCGCGGCCCGCCGGGCACGCGCGCGACGCCGGGCGACCCCTCCGTGCAGCGGTGTGGAGCACTGCTCCGTACAGCGGTGTGGAGTGTCGCGTCAGGCGGCGAGTTCGAGATCGAGGGGGCCGGCCGGGGGACCGCGCCTGATCACCGCGTCCTCGAGCGCGACCGTGCGCGGCTTCGGCGGCGCGAGCAGCGCGGTGCGCGGAACCGGCGGGCCGGTCGTCTCGGGCGCGCCGGGCAGACCCGCCCGCAGGGCGCGTACGAGGGTGAGCGCCGAGCGCAAGGAACGTACGAGCGCTCCTTCGGTGACCCCGTGCGCCCCGTCGGCGAGCCGGATGAGGCGGAGCAGCGCGATGTCGCCGCGGCGCAGCAGCCAGCCGGCGGCCAGGGCCGCGAGGACGTGGGCGATGAGCATGGGCAGGGACGGCAGGAGCGACATGGCGCCCATCGAGCCCATCGAGCCCATCGACCCGAGCGGGCCGCCGCCCGGTGCGCCGGTCGCACTCGTCACCGAGTCCAGCGCGGCGTCCGCGGCCGCGGCGGCGGATCCGCCGTGCCCGTGGGCGACGGAGTGGCCCGCTCCGAGAGTGCCCGAACCGACCGAACCTCCCGCGCCACCGGGTCCGAACCCGGCGGTGGTGAGGATCCGGTGGGCCTGCGCGGGCGTGATCGGCGCGGCGCCCGCCCCGCAGACCAGCCGGGCGGCCCGTTCCACCAGAGAGCCGTCACCGTTGCGGGTGACGGTGGTGGTGACCGCGGTGCCGTGCTGGCCGAGGCCGAACAGGGCGTGCAGGCCGAGCTGTCCGGCCGCGAGCAGCGCGGCGATGCCGGGCAGCGAACGGGCCCGCCCGGCGAGCGGCAGCGCGACCGCGAGGACGAGAAGGAAGCCCACGCCCAGCGTCCACAGCGGGACGGCGGCGCAGGAAGCGAGCACATGGCCCCCGGCGGACAGCACGACGCAGACCGCGGCGAATGTCGCGGCCCTGAGTAGCCGGAGATCGGCTCCGTCGCGCGGCTGGCGCTGGTGGGGGGCGTTCATGGCCGGGCCATCATCGCACTGGACCCGCCCGGTGCGTACGGCAGGTCCGGAAGGTCCGGTTCCAGGGTGTTGGGGCGTCTGCGGCCGGCTCTAAGACGGGCTCCGAGGGACCCCGAGGCGCCGCGGGCCTACACGGAGCGGGCGGGGCCGCGCGTCCGCCGTATGGGCGGTATCACGTCAACCGTGCGCTTATCCGCGGGCGGGTGTGGCAATACGTATCGGTATGTCGAGCCGCAGCCAGGAGGCTGGAGCATGAGCATCTGGTGGTCTCTCCATTTGCGGCGCGAAGCTGCGAGCGTTCCGCTCGCCCGCCGCCTGTTGATCGGCACGATGGAGACGGCGGGCGTGGACCCCGACGTCTCCTACGACCTGTCGGTCGCTCTCAGCGAAGCGTGCGCCAACGCCGTGGAGCACGGCGGTGCGGGTAACCCAGGCGGCGCGCTGGGCGGCGCGGGCGGGTACCGGGTCACGGCCTATCTGGACGGCGAGAAGTGCCGCATTGAGGTGACCGATTCCGGCCCCGGCTTCCCCGGCTCCTCGCGCGGCTGTCCGCCGCCAAGGCCGCCCGCCGCGGAGACGGACGAGCACGGCCGTGGCCTGTGCCTGATCAGGGAACTCGCCGATCACGTCCACCTCGCCAACAAACCCGGCAGAGGCGCGGTGATCAGCTTCGACAAGATCCTCAAGTGGCGCGCGGACGCGCCGTTGATGACGGCCTGACGGCTTGACGGCCACACGCCCTGAGAAACGATTCGCCACGGCCGGACGGCAGGCGGTGGGGGAATGCGACTGTCCCCACCATGGTTGGCAGCAACCATGACAACTCCCCTGCCTACGACGGCATATGGAAACGACCGGCTCCGGCGCCCCGCGCGCATGCGCTCGCTGCGAATCGGCCGTACGAAGCTGACGTACCTACCCGACGGCGCGGTGCAGCTGTCACCGCGCCTCTGGTTCTCCGCCTCCACCGAGGACGACTGGGCCGCCCACCCCGAATACCTGGACGCCGACGGTTACTTGACGGCGAGCATCGGCGGCCTGCTCGTCGAGCGCGCCGATGACGAGGGCGGAGCCAGCGAGGGCGAGGGCGGCGACAACGACGACGCCGTGGGCGCCCTGCTGATCGACGCCGGCTTCGGCCCGCTGACGATGCCCGCGCAGGACGGCGGGCGGATCGGCGCCGTCCGGAGCGGGACGCTGCTCGACAGCCTGGCCGCGGCCGGCCGGCCCCCGGCGCGGATCGGCGCGGTCGCCTTCACCCACCTCCACCCCGACCACGTCGGCTGGGCCTGGCAGTCCGCGCCCGGCGGCGAAGGACCCGCGCTCGGCGGCGCCGAGTACCTGCTGTCCGAGCAGGAGTGGACGGGACGCCACCACGCCGGTGCGGAGGGCCTCGACGACGACATCCTCGGCGCCCTCGAACCGCGGGTGCGCACCGTGGCCGACGGTGAGGAGATCCGCCCCGGCGTCCACGTCCGGCTGCTCCCCGGCCACACGTCGGGCCACACCGCGTACGTCATCTCCGACGGCGGGCAGCGCGTCATCGCGTTCGGCGACGCCCTGCACTCGCCCCTCCAGATCGCCCACCCCGACTGGTCGGCCTCCCCCGACCTGGACCGGGACGCGGCCGCCGAGGTCCGCCGCGCGCTCGTCGCCGAGCTCGCGGAGCCGGGCACCATCGGCTTCGGCGTCCACTTCGCGGACGTCCCCTTCGGCACGGTCCGCCGGGGCGGCGACGAGCTCCGCTGGGTGCCGTACCCGGAGGACTCCTCGGACTGACCGCGCCGCCCCGGCCCGGTGGCTACCGATCCGTCTCGGCAGGGACCCCGACGGAGTCGTCGGCGGGTGGCAGCGCCCGCAGCAGCGCCTCGACCGCGGCGTCGTACGCGTGCTCCGTCGGCGTCGAGTACCCGACGACGAGGCCGTCCCCGGCCGGCATCGTGGCCCGCGGGTGCCGGAAACCGGCGAGCCCCTCCAGCGCGATCCCTTGCCAGGACGCGGCCTTGACCGCGGACGCCTCCGTGCCGGGCGGCAGCCGCAGCACCGCGTGCAGGCCCGCCGCGATGCCGGTGGCCGTGATGTGCGGGGCGTGTTCGGCGAGGGCGGTGACGAGGCGGTCGCGGCGGCGCCGGTAGCGCTGCCGCATCCGGCGGATGTGCCGGTCGTACTGCCCGGAGGCGATGAAGTCGGCGAGCGTGAGCTGGTCGAGGACGCTCGCCCACGCCTCCCGCTCCCCCTTGGCCGCGAGGACGCCGTCGACGAGGTGCTCGGGCAGCACCATCCACCCGAGGCGCACCGCGGGGGACAGGCTCTTGCTCACCGAGCCCAGGTGGACGACGCGTTCGGGGTCCAGGCCCTGCACGGCGCCGACCGGTTCGCGGTCGTAACGGAACTCGCCGTCGTAGTCGTCCTCAAGGACCACCCCGCCACCGGTGCGGGCCCAGTCGACGACCGCGGCGCGCCGGGCCGCGTGCAGTGGGCCACCGGTCGGGAACTGGTGCGCGGGCGTGAGCAGTACGCCGCGTACTCGGGGATGCCCCACCAACTCCTCGACGCGCGCGCCCCGTTCGTCCAGGCCGAGCGGCACGGTCCGCACGCCCGAATCCGCCAGGATCTCCCGGTGGAAGCCGAGGCCGTACGACTCCACGGCGAAGGGGCCTCGCAGCACGCCGCCGCCCGCGCCCGGCGCGCCCCCGAAGAGCAGCCGCAGCGCGTGCGCGGACCCGGAGCAGACCACGATGCGCTCGGGGTCGGCACGCACCCCGCGGGCCCGTGCCAGGTAGTCGGCGAGCGCCAGCCGCAGTTCGACGCGCCCGCGCGGGTCGCCGGGACCGAAGGCCTCGTTGGGCGCGGCGCCCAGCGCACGCCGGGCGGCGGCGAGCCAAGACGTGCGGGGAAAGGACGCCACGTCCGGTGTGCCCTGGCGGAGGTTGTACGCGGGGGTGGCGGGCCGGGCGGGTGCGGGCTTCGGCCGTCGCGGCCGCTTGGGCGGCGCCGCGCGCTCCGCCACCCTGGTCCCGGATCCCTGCCGAGCCGTCAGCCAGCCCTCGGCGACCAGTTCGGCATAGGCGTCGGCGACCGTGTTGCGGGCCAGGCCGAGGTCGGCGGCGAGCGAACGGTAGGGCGGCAGACGGGTGCCCGGGGCGAGGCGGCCCTCGCGTACGGCATCGCGCAGCGCGCGGATCAGAACGGCGCGGCGACTGCCCGGACCCGACAGCTCCACATGCAGGTCACTGCCGATGCGTTCCGCCGAATTGACCCATGATTCCGCCATGGGAATGCACCCTACGCGAGGTCTTTCCCGGACCTAGATTCATCGTCATGACGAACAACGTGCACACCGCGAACACCCCGCAGACCGCTTCCACCCCGGCCGCCACCCTCACCCCTCGCCTCAACTTCGCGCAGGCCGCCCCCAAGGCGTTCAAGGCCCTCATAGGCTTCGACGCCGCCGCCCGCGACGGTCTCGACCCGGCCCTGGTCGAGCTGGTCCAGATCCGCGCCTCGCTCCTCAACGGCTGCGCGTACTGCCTCCACATGCACACCTCCGACGCCCGCAAGGCCGGTGAGGACGAGGCGCGGCTGCACATGATCGGCGTATGGCGCGAGGCCAGGCACTTCTTCACGGCGAAGGAGCAGGCGGCCCTCGCCCTGACCGAGGCCGTCACCCTCGTCTCCCGGGGCAGTGTGCCGGACGACGTCTACGCCGAGGCGGCCCGCCACTTCGACGAGCAGGAGCTGGCCCGCGTCCTCGCCCTGATCTTCACCATCAACACCTGGAACCGCATCGCCCTGAGCACCGCCAAGGTCGCGGGCGAGGACGAGCGCTAAACCCACTGGGAAGGCCCCCTGTAAAGGCCCCCTGTAAAGGCCGAAAACGCAGAACCGGGCCTCCTCTTTAAGAGGAGACCCGGTTCAAGAGGGGACCCGGTTCTGCGGGAACACTCAGCCCTTGAGCCGTGCCATCCACGCCTCGACGTCGTCGGACGTACGAGGCAGAGCGGCCGACAGGTTCTTGTTGCCGTCCTCCGTCACGAGGATGTCGTCCTCGATCCGGACGCCGATGCCGCGGTACTCCTCCGGCACGGTCAGGTCGTCCGCCTGGAAGTACAGGCCGGGCTCGACGGTCAGGCACATGCCGGGCTCCAGCGTGCCGTTCACGTACGCCTCGGTGCGCGCGGCGGCGCAGTCGTGGACGTCCATGCCGAGCATGTGGCCGGTGCCGTGCAGCGTCCAGCGGCGCTGCAGGCCCAGCTCGAGGACGCGCTCGACCGGCCCCTCGACAAGGCCCCACTCGACCAGTTTCTCGGCGAGCACGCGCTGCGACGCGTCGTGGAAGTCGCGGAACTTGGCGCCCGGCTTCACCGCCGCGATGCCCGCCTCCTGCGCCTCGTACACGGCGTCGTAGATCTTCTTCTGCAGCGCGTCGAAGCGGCCGTTGATCGGCAGCGTGCGCGTGATGTCCGCGGTGTAGTACGTGTGCGTCTCCACACCGGCGTCGAGCAGCAGCAGCTCGCCGGAGCGCACCGCGCCGTCGTTGCGCACCCAGTGCAGGGTGGTGGCGTGCGGGCCCGCGGCGCAGATGGAGCCGTAGCCGATGTCGTTGCCCTCGACGCGGGCGCGCAGGAAGAACGTGCCTTCGATGTAGCGCTCGCTGGTGGCCTCGGCCTTGTCGAGGACCTTCACGACGTCCTCGAAGCCGCGGGCGGTCGAGTCGACGGCCTTCTGCAGCTCGCCGACCTCGAACTCGTCCTTGACCAGCCGGGCCTCGGAGAGGAAGACGCGCAGCTCCTCGTCGCGCTCGGCGGTGACCTTGTCGGTCAGGGCCGCCTCGATCCCGGCGTCGTGGCCGCGGACCACGCGGACCGGTCCTGTGGCCTCGCGCAGCGCGCCGGTCAGCTCGCGCACGTCGGAGGCGGGGATGCCGTACAGCTTCTCGGCCTCGGTGAGGGAGTGCCTGCGGCCGACCCAGAGCTCGCCCTGGCCGTCCAGCCAGAACTCACCGTTCTCGCGGTCGGAGCGCGGCAGCAGGTAGATCGTCGCGTCGTGGCCGCTCGCGGTGGGCTCCAGGACCAGGACGCCGTCCTCGGTCTGGTTGCCGGTGAGGTACGCGTACTCGCAGGAGGCCCGGAAGGCGTACTCGGTGTCGTTCGAACGGGTCTTGAGGTTGCCCGCGGGGATGACCAGGCGCTCGCCAGGGAAGCGCGCGGAGAGCGCGGCGCGGCGGGCCGCGGTGTGCTCGGCCTGCGCGATCGGCTGCAGGTCGCGCAGCTCGGTGTCGGCCCAGCCGGACTTCATGTTCTCGGCGAGCTCATCGGAAACGCCCGGGTACAGGCCGTTCTTGCGCTGCTTGATCGGCTCTTCTTCGGTCTCTTCCGGGGTCACCGGGTTGAGCGCCTCCGACACGGTCTGCCTCCTATGTACGACACTGGGCCACCCTCCATCGTACGGGTGTACGGAAGGGGTCCCAGGGCCGGAAGGCCACTTACCGCGCGTGCCCGGCGCCTCACTCGAAGCGGGCCGCGAGCACCACCACGTCCTCGTCGCTGTCCACCGCGTCGAGCCCGTCAGGCAGGACGGTGTGCAGCACGTGATCGGCGATCGCGCCGGGGTCGTCCCTGATGCCCCGCGGCACGCTCGCCGCCGCCGCGTGCAGCCGTGCGAAGGCCCGGTCCATCGGTTCGCCGGTGCGGTACAGCAGCCCGTCGGTGTAGAGGAGCACCGTTTCTCCGGGCTCCGGGCTGATCTCCACGCTGGGCGCCTCCCAGCAGGCGAGCATCCCGAGCGGCGCGGAGAGCGAGGTCTCCACGAACTCCGTGCGCCGCTCCCCGACGATCAGCGGCGGGCTGTGGCCGGCTCCGGCGAGGACGACCTTGCGCAGCGCGGGCTCGCAGTACGCGAAGAGGGCCGTCGCCGACCGCGCGGGCTCGGTCAGCCGCAGCAGCAGCTCCAGGTCGGAGAGGACGGCGACGGGGTCCTCGCCCTCCATCACGGCGTACGCGCGCAGGGAGGCGCGCAGACGGCCCATCGCGGCCACGGCGCTGGGCCCCGACCCGGTCACGGACCCGACGGCGAGGCCGAGCGCCGCGTCCGGCAGCGGCAGCGCGTCGTGCCAGTCGCCGCCGCCGCGCGGCCCGGTGCGGTGCCGGGCGGCGAGCTGCACACCGGCGACCCGGGGCAGCCGCGAGGGCATGAGCTCCTCGCGCAGGGTGGCGTCGGCGGCGCGGGCGCGGTCCAGTTCGATCAGCCGCGCCACGTGCTCGGTGGCGTGGCGGGTGTAGAGCCCGACGAGGTGGCGGCGGCGCTCGGCGGGTTCGGCGGGCTCGTCGTACAGCCAGACGGCGGCGCCGATCCGGCCCGCGGAGTCGGAGGCGAGCGGCAGGGCGTAGCTCGCGGCGTATCCGAGGCGGGCGGCGACCTCGCGGTGACGCGGGTCGAGAGCGTCGTCGGCGAGCAGATCGGGCTGCGCGATCTCCCCGGGCACGGCGCCGGGCACAGCAGCAGACGCGGCAGCAGGCCCAGTACCGGGCGCGGCGTCCGCCCCGCCCTCCGGGGCGTCCAGGATCCTGCCGTACGCGGTGGCGGCGCGCGGCACCGTCTCGATGTGCCCGAGGTCGGCGCGGTCGAGGCCGAGGCCCACGGTGGTCTCGGGGCCGAGCCCGTCGGCGGGCTCCACGACGACGAGACCGCGCCGGGCGCCCACCAGCGCGGCACCCGCGCGCAGGAGCTCTTGCAGGGCGTCGTCGAGGGTGGCCGTGCGGGCGAGCCGTTCGGTCAGTTCGTGCAGCGTGGTGAGGTCGGAGACCCATCCCGCGAGCCGGTCCTGGAGCACGGCGCCCGGTGCGCCCGGCACGGAAGTGCTCCTCGTGGGCGCTGCGGCGGGCGTGGTCTGCGCGGTCGGCGCGACAGTGTGGGCCGGTGGTGGAACAGTGGAATCGATTCCGGCCACTTTCGGAAGGTGAGGGGTGTTCATGGCTGACGGCTTTCCGGCCGGTGCGTAATGCTCAATAGCATCGCAAACCCCCATGTCATTATGCGCCGCTAGCAATGCCTCCAGATGTACACGCACTGGTGAGGGGATGTCCAGCATTGTCCTGCTGGGATTCCTGGTGTCCGTGGGAATTGATCAAGCGGTAAAAGATCTTGAAAATATGGCTGAAAACAGCGGCAGGTTAGGGCATATTGGGGTCGACTGAGGTTGTTCGGTAAAGCGTTGCAGTGGTCGCGCTGGGTACGTACTCAGTGATGGCCAGGGGCAGTTGGGACCCGTCCGGAACCTGACCAAGGACCCGGGCGTCCTAACTCACGACGACCGTGCCCCATCCTCCCGTGGCGGAGGCGGCAAGCAATATCGCGGGACGGCAAACGCCAGGCGCCGCCACCCCACGCCACGTCAACGCTCGGTTCAGAGTGGTTCCCCATGCCGCAGGCTGGGGTCGGATGTGCCAGCTCGTACGTACAGCGAAGAGATCCACACATGGTGTGATGTGGCCCGCAGTCTCCCCGGCTAACCGCCGGCGTGCAACGGAAAGGAACGAGCGCTCATGCGCGAGATCCTCGGAAGGCGACGCAGGCTCCTGTCCTGGCGAATCGGAAGAAGGCCCGGCCGGAGCGCCGGACAGCTCGGCGCGGCTCTGACCTTCGCGACCGCATGGCGGTGGCCCGTACTGCCCGGAGTCGGCCTCGACCGGCGCGACGGCAGCCGGTGCGCCTGCCCTGACCTCGACTGCGCGGTGCCGGGCGCGCACCCCCTCGACCCCGGCCTCCTCGCCGCCACCACCGATGAGCGGATGGTCCGCTGGTGGTGGACCAACCGACCGGGCGCACCCGTCGTGCTCGCCACCGGAGGCAGCGCCCCGTGCGCCGTGAGCCTCCCCGTGGACGCGGGCGTGCGCGCCCTCGCCGCGCTCGACGAAGCCGGCATCAGGCTCGGCCCTGTGGTCGCCACCGAGACCAGGCTCCATGTGCTCGTCGCGCCGTACTCCATGGCCCAGCTGGGTGAGCTCCTCTATACGAAGGACTACGTCCCCGGCTCACTGCGCTTCCACGGGGAGGGCGGTTATCTCGCCCTGCCCCCCTCCGAGACGGGGCAGGGCAGGGTCCGCTGGGAGCGCGCGCCGCTGCCCGGTTCGGCCGCCCCCTGGGTGCCGGACGTCGAGGCGGTGGTGGACGCCGTCGTGGACGCCCTCACTCGTACGGGTGTGAGCGCCCCCGAGTTGTAGGGGAATCGGGCGCGCGGCGGCCGGGCCGCGCGCCCACTGTCGATATCTTCGGCTCATGCAACCCCGCCTGATCGTGCTCCTGGGCGTCGTGGCCGTCACGGTTCTTCTACCGCTCGCCGGCGCGTCCGCGGGGCCGGTGGGTGACGGTGACGCGAAGTCGCCCCCTCTCTCCCCCTCACGCGCCCCCTCGAACGCCCCTTCGGAGCCATACCGGTCTGCGGGGTCCGGTCCGGAGTCCTCCCTGCCCGCGGTCCTCGGAGAGACCACCGCGGCGCGGTGCGGCCCCGAACTCTCCTCGCCCGACGGCATCGAGGCGCAGACCTGTGTCCTCACGCGCGCCCGCGACACCTGGGCGCGCACGTACTACCGCAATGCCACCGGCGAGGAGCTGACCGCCGTGCTGACCCTGATGGGTCCCGGCGCTCGCACCGTGCAAATGCACTGTGTGGTGGGCGTGGGGGACGAACCGGCGACGTGCGAGACCCCGCGCGAGCGGACGGCGGGCGAGGCGGCGGCGTACTCGGCGGTGGCGGAGTACGCGGCGGGGGAGGCGGGCCGACTGCTGCTGCGCTCGGGGAGCAACTCCGCGTCGGCGCAAGGCAGTTGAGACCCGAACCGGTCCCGGGAAATGAAAAAGGCCCGGTTGCTGGCGACGGGGGATGCACCAGCAACCGGGCTACCTGAACGGTAACAAGAGATCGGCTCTTGGCAAATTCGATCCCAGTTATCCGGACAGGGATTTATCTGTCCCTACGGGGAGTTGTGACAGGAGTCACGCATACGACCCCTACCGCCCCGACCGGCCGATGGTTCAGCTGAGCGTGACCTGACGGTTGGTGAGGCCGCCGCGCGCCCGGCGCTCGTCCGCGGTCAGCGGCGCGTCGGAGGCGAGCGCCGCCGCGAGCCGCTCCGCGAACTGCGCCGCGGGCTTCTCGACGTCCGCGGCGCCGACGTCGCTCGGCAGGTCCCACACCGGCACGGTCAGACCGTGCGCACGGAACGAACCGACCAGGCGCGTGCCCTCGCCGAGGCTCGACGTACCGGCCGCGTGCAGCCGGGCCAGCGCGTCAAGGAGCTGCTCCTCGGGGTGCGGCATGACCCAGCGCAGGTGGTTCTTGTCCGGCGTCTCGCACCAGTACGCGGCGTCCACGCCGGTCAGCTTGGCGGTCGGGATGGCGGCGTCGTTCGCCCGCTCCAGGGAGGCGGAGACCTCCGGCGTCGCGTTCTCCGCGTCCGGCACCCAGAACTCGAAGCCGGAGTGCACGACCGGCTCGAACGGGCCCGCCGGGTCGAGCAGGTCCTGCAGCCGCGGACCGTCGGCCGGGGCGCGGCGGCCCTTCACCGGCGTACCCGGCTCGGCCTCCAGGGCGCGCTGCAGGGTGTCGGCGAGGTCGCGGCTGATGTCGCCGGACGCGGTGTCGTTCTGCAGGCCGAGCAGGACCGAGCCGTCGTCGCGGCGCAGCGCGGGCCAGGCCATCGGCAGCACGGTGGCGAGGGAGACCGAGGGAACGCCCTCGGGGAGCCCGCCCTTGAGGGTCAGCTCCACCGTGGCGGCGGGGACCAGCTCGCGCAGCGCGACCCAGTCGCCCTCGCCGGGCAGGCCTTCGAAGGGGCGCTGCACCAGCTCGGTCACCGCGTGGGCGGCGGCCCGGCCGTGACAGGCCTTGTAGCGGCGGCCCGAACCGCAGGGGCAGGGCTCGCGGGCGCCGACGACGGGGTAGTTCTCATCGGCGCCCGAGGCGCCGGTCCCGCTCTTGAGCTGCGACTGCTTGCCCTTGGTCTGGGGGCGCTTCTTGGCCATCTTGGGTGTCTCCCGGCTACGGGTCTCTTGCGTACGGGCGCGAGCCTAGCCGTTGGTACGGGGGCCGTCGGGACGTGTGGCCCGGCGACCGCCCGGCAGGTGCCCGTGCGGTGCCCGGCGGTTGCCTCAGTCGAGGTCGTCGAAGGGGTCCGGGAAGGCGAGGTCGGATATCGCGGCCGCCGACGGCGCGGCGACGCGCGTAGCGAAGTCCTCGTGACGGTGCCCCGCTCGCAGGACGACCCACACGGTGACCTCGCCGTGCGCGTCGTCGCGGACGCCCCAGGTCTCGGCGAGCGCCGTGATGATGTTGAGCCCGCGGCCGCCGTGCGCCGTGACCGACGGGGTGGCCGGGAGCGGGCGGGTCGGTCCGCCGCCGTCCGTCACCTCGACCGTCAGCAGGCCCGCCTTGTCGACATGCCACGCCGCCCGCACGTCACCGTCGCCGACCATCCCGCGGCCCAGCGGCCTGCCGTGCCGGCAGGCATTGCTGAGCAACTCCGACAGGACCAGTACGGCATCGTCGACGACCGACTCCGAGACCCCGCTCATGCGCAGCTGACTGCGCATCCGGTGTCTTGCTTCCCCCACGCCCGCAGGGCCATGGGGTACGGCCATGCTCGACGACGTGGGCACCTCCCGTGCCACCACCAACGCCACCCCCGAGACCTCCTTCGCCCCACGCCACGGTGTGGATGCCCCAATGGACTGGACCGGAAACCGGCCACTCGACGTCCGGTGACGCACTCGTAACGATCGAATACGTACCGAACGCGCCGGTGCACACCCTGTAACCGGAGTTAATGAAGTCCCAGCTGATTCAGTTGGGACAGAACTTGCTTGGGGCGGTTGGTGATGATCGCGTCGACACCCAGTTCGGCGCAGAGTTCGACGTCCTCCGGTTCGTTCACGGTCCACACGTGCACCTGGTGTCCCGCGCGCTTCAGCTTGGCCACGTACCCGGGGTGGCCGCGCACGATCCGCATGCCGGGGCCTGCGATGCGTACGCCTTCCGGAAGGCGCCCGTCACGGTGGCGCGGCGAGACGAACTGCATCAGGTAGACGGTCGGCAGCGTCGGCGACGCGGCCCGTACGCGGTGCAGTGAGCGCGCCGAGAAGCTCATGACCCGTACCGGCGAATCGCCTTCGGAGGAGGGGGCGTCGAGGCCGAAGCGCTTGAGCAGCAGAAGCAGGCGCTCCTCCACCTGGCCCGCCCAACGGGTGGGGTGCTTGGTCTCGATCGCGAGCCGTACGCGACGCCCCGATGCATTGCTTTCGGCCACCAGCTCCAGCAGCCGCTCCAGGGTGAGGACGGACGTGTCGGCGCCCGTGGAGCCCTCCCAGTCCGGCCCTTCCTCGGCCTCGCCGTGGTGTCTCTTCCACGACCCGAAGTCCAGGGCGGCGAGATCGGCGAGTTCGAGGGCGGAGACGGCGCCGCGGCCGTTCGACGTACGGTTGACGCGCCTGTCGTGGACGCAGACAAGGTGGCCGTCGGCGGTGAGCCGGACATCGCATTCGAGGGCGTCGGCGCCGTCCTCGACCGCCTTCTTGTACGCGGCCAGCGTGTGCTCGGGAGCGTCCTCGGACGCTCCACGGTGGGCGACGACCTGGATCTGGTGCTGTCGTGCGAGGGTCACCGCGTCATGGTGCCATCACGGGGTACTCGGCGGCTCGCCGGACGGTGCCCTCCGGGGGCGCCGGACACACAGGCTCGGCTTATGGTGCCCTGACAGCCCATGGGAAAAGCTGACTGCAGACAGATGGACAGATGCCTACATGGACAGATGCCCATCTGTCCGGATGTCCATAGAGGACGGACGGACGCACAGTCGGCGCCACAGGCCGTGACCGAGAACGCACGCAACGACAGCATGGACCGAGGAGAAGAGCTGTGAGCACCGAGAACGAGGGCAACGAGGTACCCAAGGCCCCGTCCGCGCCTCCCGCGCCGGTGGACGCTCCCGCAGTTCCTGCCGACTCCGCTGCCGCCGGTCCCGCGGCCGGACCCGTCGCCGGGGCCGACCACGGCGCCGATCACGGGGTGGGTCGTGGTGCCGACCACGGGGCGGGTCATGGTGCCGGTCACGGCGCCGTGCACCCGGGGCCCGCCGATGCCGTCGCACCTTCCGTACCTCCCGCGCCCACCGGGCAGCCGGGCCACGGGGGGGCGCACGCCGCTCCCGGGCACGCCCCCACCCCGGCGCACGCGGGGGCTCCGCAGAGCGCTTCCGGCGCCGGGAACTGGCCGCCTCCGCAGCCGCCCGCCGTGCCCTCGTACGCCACGGGCGGTGGTTCCGGGTCGGGTTGGGGCGCGTCGTACCAGCCGCAGGAGCCGAAGCCCGGCGGCCGGCGCGGCGGCCTGGTCGCCGCGGTGCTCGTGGCTGCCCTGGTGGCGGGCGGCATCGGCGGTGGCGTCGGCTACTGGGCGGCCGAGCGGAACGACAACGACACGGGTTCGACGACGGTCTCCGCCGCGGACACCCCCGCCGACCTCAAGCGCGCGCCAGGATCGGTCGCCAAGACCGCGAACGACGCCCTGCCGAGCGTCGTCACCATCGAGGCGCAGAGCGGCGGCGGCGAGGGCGGCACGGGCACCGGCTTCGTCTACGACAAGCAGGGCCACATCCTCACCAACAACCACGTGGTGGCGTCGGCAGCCGAGGGCGGAAAGCTCCAGGCGACGTTCTCGAACGGCAAGAAGTACGCCGCCGAGGTCATCGGCCGCGCCGAGGGCTACGACGTGGCGGTCATCAAGCTCAAGAACGCACCGGGCGACCTGCGCCCGCTCCAGCTCGGCAACTCCGACCGGGTGGCGGTCGGCGACTCGACGATCGCGATCGGCGCCCCCTTCGGCCTCTCGAACACCGTCACCACCGGCATCATCAGCGCCAAGAACCGCCCGGTGACCTCCAGCGACGGCGGCCAGAGCGGCAAGAGCTCGTACATGAGCGCCCTGCAGACCGACGCCTCCATCAACCCCGGCAACTCCGGCGGCCCGCTGCTCGACGCGCGCGGGGCGGTCATCGGCATCAACTCCGCGATCAAGCCCGCCGACAGCGGCGGTGGCTTCGGCGGCGGTGGTCAGTCCGGCTCCATCGGCCTGGGCTTCGCGATCCCGGTGAACCAGGCGAAGCAGGTCGCCCAGCAGCTGATCAAGACCGGCCAGCCGGTCTACCCGGTGATCGGTGCCTCGGTCTCGCTCCAGCAGGACGGCGCCGGCGCGACGATCAGCCCGCGCAGCGGCGCGGACGGTTCGGATCCGGTCACCCCGAACGGCCCGGCGGACAAGGCGGGCCTCAAGCCCGGCGACGTCATCACGGAGCTCGACGGCATGACGATCGACAGCGGCCCGACCCTCATCGGCCAGATCTGGACCCACAAGCCGGGCGACTCGGTGAAGATCACCTACGAGCGCGACGGCAAGGAGCACACGGTCGACGTAACCCTGGGCCAGCGCAAGGGCGACAGCTGACCCGCTAGTCTTGTCCCCGCGCCGTCCTGATCCGTTTCCGGTCGGACGGCGCGGGGTGGGTTGCCCGAGCGGCCTAAGGGAACGGTCTTGAAAACCGTCGTGGTTCACGCCACCGTGGGTTCAAATCCCACACCCACCGCGCAGGTCAGAGAATTGGCAGTTCAGAAGGGGTGCCCCGGCATGAGGGGCACCCCTTCTGACGTTCAACCTGTCTCACCTGGTTTCGCCCGTATCCCAGGTCTGACCAGGGCGTGTGGGCCATACGTGGGCCAGACCCGTCACTCCTCCTCGGCTTCGAGCCCCTCTTGAATGAGACGGTTGGCGTGGGCCGATCCCCCCTTCAGGATCTTGGCGTAGAAACGGTAGAGGACGGCGACGCTGTGGCCGGCGCGGTAGGCGACTTCCACGGGGTCCACGCCACGTTTGATCCAGAGCGAGATGGCGGCATGCCGCAGGCAGTACGGCACTTCGGCCAGCTCGGTCTGGAACTCCTGTGGGCTGAGAACGGCTTCACGAGCCCCCTCCCAGATGGCGCAGTACTCCGTGGACCTGACCCGTCCGCCGTTCGCCGCGCGGAACAGCCGTCCGTCAGAGGCCACGCCGTAGCGCGCGATGTGCGAGCGCACCATCCGCACGTAGACGGGCGGGATCGGCACGGGGCGGACGGTCTTTCGGGCGCGATGCTTGAGCCCACGTTCGTCGTAGGACTTACCGCTGTCGGTCCAACCAGCGCCAACCTCTGGGCGGCTCTCCGAAACCAGCACTTCGCCCCAGGCTTCAGGCTCATTCTCGGGCGGCAGGACCAAGTCGTCCTTATAGAGAGCAGCGGCCTCCCCGGGGCGGGTGGCGGCGTAGTAGATCGCGCCGTAGAAAGCCTCCAGGTGTTCGCCCCGCCGCCCCTGCTTGGCCACCGCAGCGAGTAGCTTGCGCGCGAGTTGTGGCCCCGGGACGTACCGGAAATCGACCTCATCCGATGTGGCCGGTGCAGCCCAGTCGACAGCAAGGAACGGATGCCGGGGCAGCAAGGCCCGCTCCTCCACGGCGTACCGGAACGCGTTGCTGAGCACCATGCGTTTGCGGTTGGCCGTATTCTCTGCCGCCATCGCCCCGTTCAGCAGCTTGGACAGCGCGGTGAACGCCGCGCGGATGTGCTCAGGCCGAGCCGCATCATCGACCTTCAGCGAGTTCGTTGCGATCCACGCCAGAGCTTCGCTGATCTCAGCAGGAGTGCCCTCAGCGTCGCATCGCGGGATGTACTCGCCAGCCTCCGACCGGACGGCCCGAAAGGCCCACTGATAGAGCGCGTCCCGGAGAACCTTCGGGTCCGGGCTCCCCTGTTTCGTGGCCACGAATACCGGGGTGACCACGGCGAGCGATTCCGCGATGCTCGCCCGGTGCTTGGCCGCCGCTGACGGCCACTTCATCATCGCGTATGCCTTGGCGTGCTCGAACCAGGTAGGCATGGAGAGAGCGGTCACCTCCTTGGCAGGGAGGCCCGTTTCGACGTCAAACTGCTGGCCCTCCCGTAGGGCGGCCATCAGCTCAGATCGTCGGCCATCGGCTTGCGGTTTGAGCTGGTAGTTCTTCGAGTGAGGGCGGGTTCCGACGCGCCAGCGCAGTTCCCACGGCTTCGACCGTCCGCGTCGCTGACGAATGGAGTAAACGACTACCTCATAGGTGAGCATGACTCTCCGGAGCATGGGGGAGCCCGCCCCCTGGGGAGGGGCGGGCTCAGGCAGACGGACGTTAAGCGGCGGACTTCTCGCAGCGCTCCCACCACGCGTCCAGGTCGGCGCGGCTGACGCGGAGTTGACCGTTCGGGAGTTTGCGAAGTCGCGGTGCTTGGCCGCGGGCGCGCATGCGGTAAAACGCGGCGCGGCTCATGTCGATCTCTTCGAGGACTTCAGCGAGCCTGAGCATCTTGGAGCGAGCCATCGTTGCGACCCCTCGTCTTTGGCCTTCTGGGAATCCGCAACATCCGCCACGCCGCAACATTGCTGGTCAGCGGCTTGGATCTGTGGCGGATGCCTGTTGTGTTGCGGATAGGTGCCGCTACGCGCGAGCGCGGCGGCACCTGACGAGCACGGTTGGTCAGCCGACGCTGCGGAGCGGGCGTGTGTCGGTTTCCGTAGACATGTGGCGGCTGTCGAAAAGGCCTTCCGCCACAGATTCACCCCCGTTGACCTGCGATGTTGCGGATGTTTCGGCTGTTGCGGATTCTCCGGGGGCAGGGGGGCAGTAGCGGGCCCACGCGTCGCTGAGGTCTTCCGCGTAGTAGCCCTTGGGGGTGCCGCTGCCCACCCGGATGCCCCGGGGCCGGATCGGGGTGTTGTCGGGCCGCACGTACTGCCGCAGGAGCGCGGACAGGGCGCGCGCCGTGAGCGGCTTGCTGGTGTGTCCGTCATCGCTCATGTCGCCCCACGGGGCGTCATCGAGTCCGAGGAGGACTTCGAGGATGGCGGCGGTGGGCATTCGGTCGGCGCCGCAGAACACGTGGTCGCGCAGGTCGGTCAACAGCCGTACTCCGAGGGATGCTTCGTCGCCATCGGTCGCGGCCTTGATGAGCGCGACGCACGCGGCGCGTGCCCGCTCGGGCCAGTGACCACCGGCTGCATCGGCGACCGCGAGGAGCGGTTCCCACACGTCGGCCGGCCGGTCGGAGACGCCCTCGGGCATCCCGGGCCACGCCTCGGCTACCTGCTCGTGCAGAGTGGCCGTCCACTCCGCGAGGCGGTCGCGCAGGGCGTGCCCCTGCTTCTCGTGGGTGCGGCGCCGGTAGGGCTCGCACTTCTCGTTGGGGGCCTTCTTGCGCATGCGGATGATGACCGAGCGCGTGAGGATCGTGTCGGGCAGGGAGCCGAGTCCGGCCATGGCCACGGCGCAGAACGAGGAGAACCATTCCGTGGTCTGGTTCGAGCCGTCTCCGACGCAGCGCAGAGACTTGGCGCCGCGCCGGTAGCCGGAGTTGAGGAACCCACGGACCTCCTCGTTTCCGCCGGCCTTCTGGCCAAAGACGGTGTCGATCTCGTCGAAGAGGATCGTCGGAGTGCCCCCGTCGGCCGCGACCAGCCGAAACAGGGCGTTTGCGGAGGCGTTGACGGTGGTCGCCGCGCGCGGGGTGAGGGTTTCCACGATCTCCAGGGCTCGCGACTTGCCCGACCCCGGCTCGGGGCTGAGGAACGCCAGGCGGGCGGTGCCATCGAGCGCGTCCATGAGGTGGGCGTGGGCATCCCACAGCGTGACCGCGGTGTAGGCGTGTTCGGTGGGGAAGATGTTGAAGCGGCGGTGGAATGCCTCGACTTCATCGAGCAGGGCGGCACCGTCGATGGGCGTGGCCTGCGTGGTCTGGGTCATGCGGCGTTCCTCCTTTCCGGCTGATCGTGCAGGGGGCACACGGTGCGGTGGTAGGCGTGGGAGTCGATGAGCGCGTGGACGTCGGCCACACCGCGGGCAGCGATGTCGCGCCCGCACGCGCAGGTTGAACGGGCGGTGGGGGGACGCTTGTGGGGCGCCCTGATCTCCAGGTATCCGACGATCTGCGGGTCGGCCGGGGCGTCGGCGTCATCCTCGGCGAGGGCGGTGCAGGGGAGGGTTGAAAGGACGCCTTCGGCGTCGTCCTTCGGCCGCACGGCACACAGCGGCGGGGCGCCTTGGCGGCTTCCTCGCGGCTGGTCGTGGCCGGGTAGAGGCAATCCAGGGGAGGAACGGCGGCGGGTGTGGTCATGTCGCCTGCCTGGGGGTGGCGTGGGCGAGGATCCACTCCATGGCGCTGCGGATCGTGGTGGTGCACTCGGCAGCGGACAGTCCCGTTGACTGCCCCGCCGCCTGGATTGCTTCCTCCACGGTGGCGCGGCTGATGTTCCCCCAGGCGACGAACCGGGCCACCTTGCACGTGCTCTTGTGCAGCGTGTCGTTCCGGCTGTGCTCCCCCGCCGCCCGGATCACACCGCATTCGCGATCCAGCGCCACCCGAGCAGCCTTGGTCCCGTCGCGCACGGGCGTCATGACCGTGCGCGGATCGGGCCGCGGCTGCTCGCCCAACCGCTCCGCGAGCCACGTCGGGAGCGGCGCCACGGGAGATTCGTCGGTGACGGTGTAGGTGCCGGTGGGGGTGGTGCTGCCGGGGGCGACGACATAGCCGCCCCACCCGCGGGTGTCGATGTGGTGACCGAGCCGGCCCGCCGTGGAGTGCAGCCGCGCCCCGTCCGGTTGGGTGAAGTACAGGTGGTGGCCCCCGCTGGGAGTCCGCACCTGGAAGGTGGGCGGAAGGGTCTCGTCGGCGCGTTCGCAGAGCGCCAAAAGGCTTTGCGCGCCGTCAGGCGCTCCCTCTTGCTCGTCCGGCTTCACCACGTCCAGGTCGACGACGAGCAGCCCAGAGGGGCCGGTGGCGATGCCGATGTTGTACGGCTGCGCGGACCATGCGGCGGTGATCAGGTCGGGACCGGTGGTGGCGCGCTGTTCGGGCTTGCGGTGCCCGCCGGTGCACCGTCCGGTGCCGGGGCAGAGCCGTTCGGCATGTCCGGCGGGCCGCTTGTCGCCGGGACGGAGCGGGAAGACGTGCCAGCCGCGGCGGGCGGCTTCAAGTGCCCAAGCGAGCAGGGCGAGGTTGCAGGTCATGCCGCTGCCCCCATGTTCTGCGGCGTGGCCGCGGTGGAGCCGAGCAGCAGCCCGTAGGCGTGGTGGGCTTGTTGGGGCACGACGCCGTTGCCGATGATGCGGAGCTGTTCTTTGCGGGGGATGCCGGGCACGGCGGTGACCCAGCCTGCGGGGAGGCCCATCATCCATTCGGCGAAGGCGGGTGCCAGGCGGCGGTTGCCGCGCCCGCCGGGCTCGGTCGGGCACGGTGCCGGGCGGCCGGTGGCGTCCTCCCAGCGGCGGATGGCCGGGCCGTAGTCGGTGCCGTCGGGGGCGGTCCACCGCTCGTTCAGGCGGACGGCCTGGCCGGGCAGGTAGTAGTTGCCGTTCGTGTCACGCTGGTTGGGGCCGCCGTGCGGGCCGTCGGAGGCTTTTGGCGTGGGCAGCAGCCTCAGGTGCCGGGCGGGGGCGGCGGGAGCAGGAAGACCACCTCGTCCTCCAGCGTCGGGCCGTGCCCGCCCGCCTTGCGTTTGGCCGGGGGCTGCGGTCCGCCGTTGATGCCGAGCTGTGAGGTGGGGGTCTTCAGCAGGGGGATAGGCGACGGCGAACCAGCGGTCGCGCGGGTGCGGGGCGCCGACTTCTCGGTCACCAGCTCGTAGACATGTCCACCGGAGGTCATACCCGAGCGCGGCCAGGTCCTGGGCGACGACGTCCAGCCCCCGCGAGCGGAGCGCCGCCACGTTTTCCAGGAAGACGAGACGCGGTCGAAGGACGCCCACAGCCTCAGCGACATCTTTCCAGACTCGCGACCACTTCCCATTGATCCCGTCCCTTCGTCCGGCGTTGGAGGTGTTACGGCAGGGGAAACCGGCTCCGACCACGTCCGGGGCGTACAGGTCCCGCACCCGCTCCCAGTCGGTGGCGGTGATGTCCCCCAGGTTCGGCACGCCCGGGTGGCAGGCGGTGTAGACGTTGCCGGCGTAGGGGTCGTTCTCCGCGAACGCGACGATCCGGCCGCCGATGTGGGCGCGCACGGCGGCCTCCAGGCCGCCGTAGCCGGCGCACAGGCCGAGGATGCGGGGCGGTGAGCCGGAGGCGTACCGGATGTCAGTGGGGTGGTTCATGCTGGGTTCCTCCTTGCTGATGAGTGGTGAGGAGCCGGGTCAGCCGCGGGCTTTGGACAGAGCGCGGCCGGCCCGGGTGTGTAAGGGAGGGAAGGGGAGAGCGTTGGCCACGGCCTGGCTGGTTCTGGCGGCGGGTGACAACCGCAAGCACGGGGGAAACGGCGGCTATGACGATCTGCCGTCGGAGCACTACAGCTGGGACAGCTCGGTCCCGCATCACGCGTCCCTGGCCGCGGGGGACGTGATCGCCGTGTGGGACAAGGCGGCGCTGCTGGGCGTTTCCGTGATCGAGGGGATCGAGACCGGACAGGCCGTCAAGGAGATCTACCGCTGCCCCGAGTGCGGTAAGTCGGACTTCCAGCCGCGCAAGACGAAGCGGCCCGTGTACGTCTGCCTGAAGTGCCCGGCGAAATTCGATGTCCCCACGGCCGCAAGCAAGACCGTGACGACCTACCGCTCACGCCACGGAGCGGCGTGGGTGGACATGCCCGGGGTTCTGAGCGGCGCTGAACTGCGCGCTCTGTGCGATAACCCCCGCACCCAGCACAGTCTGCGCGCGATGCGCTGGGAAGCGCTGCGGGAGGCGATCGAGGCGACCGGCGCGAGTACGAGCGTGGACATCGCCGACGGCGCGCAGCGTGCCATCGCCGGCGGGCACCGGCAGACCACCGTGCGCGCCCGGCTGGGACAGGCCGCCTTCCGCCGCCAGCTCCTGCACGCCCACGGTGAGGTCTGCGCCATCACCGGGCCCGCCCCGGCGGCGGTGCTGGAGGCCGCCCACCTTTACAGCTACGCGGCCAGCGGTGAACACCGCAGCGACGGCGGTCTGCTGCTGCGCCGGGACGTCCACCGCCTGTTCGACCTCGGTCTCCTGGCCGTCGATCCCGTCAGCTGGGCTGTGGATGCCGCCGTGCAACTGCGGCCCTATCCGGCGTATGCGGCGCTGGCGGGAGCGCCGCTGACCGTTCCTCTCGCCTCCGGCCACCGCAGGTGGCTGCGGGCGCACTGGGAGGTCCACCGGCGCGCGACGGCAGCCCTGGTGCCTGCCGCCCGCACCGGTCAGGGCCAGGCCCAGGAGTGACAGGTGAGCGAGCAGCTGCCATCAGGCCCGGGCCGTTCCTCCGGACGGCCCAGACGGCGCTACTTCCCGCTCTGGGAAGAACTCACGGTCCTGACCGCACACGACGGTCGGTGCGTGTACTGTCTGGCCCCTTCCGAGGTCAAAGATCACGTTATTCCCTACGCACGGGGCGGGGGCGATGACCCGCACAACCTCGTCCCGGCCTGCGTAGCGTGCAACCTCGGCAAGGGTGAGCGCACACCGCTGGAGTTCGCCGCCGTCTCACTCAACCCCGGCACCTGGCGCCCGGGACGGCACCCCGGCCGAGGGCGGTTGCACGACGAACTCGACGACCTGCGCCGACGCTACGAGGTCTGGGTGGAGCGCATCGAGTTCACACAGGTTGAGGTACTAAACCCGCGCCGCCGTGCCTGGTTCCAGCACGACCTGCGTAACACCTACTTCAACACCAAGGTGCCGCCGACGATCCGCGTCAGGGCTGCCGTCTTCCGCGGCTTCAACGCCGCGTACCTGGCGAAGGCCGCGACCTCTGGCTGGACCACAGGTCACTGGCCCCCGTTCCGGATCTATCAGCACCGGCAATGGGGTGTGGAGTCCCTGGATCCCGCCGACTGGAAGATTCCCTTCTGCTAGAAGGGCGGCTCGTCGCCCTCTTGCCTGGCGGCCGATGCGTTGACGGTCCACGCGTCGTCACCGGGCGCCGGGGCGTTCCTGGCGGGCTTGGCGTTGATGGTGACGGTGGTGAACCGCACAGACGCGCCGATCTCATCGACCTCCATGACGAGCATCGAGCGCTTCTCGCCCTGGTCGGTCTCCCAGTCGTGCTGCCGGATCCGGCCCTGTGCAACGACGCGGGAGCCCTTGGTCAGGGAGTCCGCGGCGTGTTCGGCAAGCTGGCGCCAGGCGGCGCAGCGGAAGAACGTCGCGTTGCCGTCCTTCCACTGATTGCTCTCACGGTCGAAGATGCGCGGGGTCGCAGCGATGGTGAACTTCGCGAGGGCGGCGCCGCCCTCGGTGAACCTCAGCTCAGGGTCGGCAGTCAGGTTGCCGATCACGGTGATCGGGGTCTCTCCGAACGACATGCGGGTCTCCTTCGTGGGCGGTCAGACGTGCTCGGGGGTGTCGGTGCGGATGACGGCGAAGGTGTCGCTGATCACGTCGTAGTGGACGTGGACGGGGCCGGGCGCCTCCTCGCGGGCCGTGGTTGCGCGGTGTGCGGCGGTGAGGGAGGCGCGGGGGTTGCCGGCGGGGTAGGCGTCGATGCGGATCGGGTGGTGTCCGGTGCAGTAGCGGCAGGTCATGGCGCTACTCCTTCGCAGGGTCGCGGAGCAGGTGGAAGGGGAAGGGGGTGTGTTCCATGTGGACGCCGAAGGATCGGATCCAGTACCAGCGGAACGGGAAGGTCCGCATGCCGAGGTCCATCAGGGCGACCGCCCGGTGGTGTCCGTCGCCGACGTAGATGTCGAAGTAGCGGTCATCGACTCCAAGCACGAGCGGCTCTCTCAGCCCGTGTTGGGGGATGGACTCCTTCAGCTTCTCGACCTTGACCCGGTCCCTCTCCCGGTGGGCGAAGCGCCGACGGGCATCGGCCCAGCGCCGGTACTCCGTGGGCTGGATCTGCCCGCTGACCAGGAACGAGGTGGGCATCATTCCGCGGTAGGCCATCGCTCCCCCCAGGATCAGCCGTAGAAGCGGTTGCGCTTGATGACCGCCTTGCGGATGTGGACCGTGCTCCCTCCGCGAGAGGCGGCGGGCGCGCGGAGCATGAGGAACAGCAGGATCAGCAACCAGGCGCCGGCACCGGAGGTGAATCCGGCGGCGGCGGTGACGACCTGCCCGGTGGCGTAGCCGAGGCCGGCCGACAGGGCGCCGCCACCAATGCCGGCGCCGATGAAACGCTGTGCGGTCGGGTCGAGGAGTGGGAGCGGGGTCAGGTCGCGCGGCTCGGGGCGCTCCATCGGGGCGGGGGCGAGGTGCTTGGGCATGGGGACCATCCGCCCGTAGGCGTCGGGCACCCACACCACCGGCTGACGCTCCCTCCCCGAGGGGGCGGGGGCGAAGGGTGCCGGGCAGGGGTCGACGGTGGTGATCGGTATCGGGTGGTGCACTTCGAGCGCCGCCGGGGGCGCGGGCCGGTCGGGATGGTTCACGGGACCTCCCTGGGGATGCGCCGGCGGGCCCCCGTCTGGGTGTGACGGGGCCCGCGGGCAAGGGTGTGACGGTGAGGTGTGATGCCGTGTGACGGGGTGGTGTGATGGTTGCGTCACACCACGTCTACCTAGGGGTTTGGGTGTGATGGGACTGTCACGGTGTGACGGGCGTCAGGCCGGCGTGAGAGCCGGGACGATCCGCCACCGGCCGGTCTGGTTCGTCGGCTCCAACCGGCCGTCCAAGGCGGCGTCCTTGAGGCGCTTGGACACCCACGAGCGGGTCAGGTCGTGCTCGTCGCACCAGTCGGTGAAGTCCTTCGGGCCGACCACCATGCGCCCCTCGGCCTCGAACTCCGCGAGCGCTTCAGCGAGCAGGCGCCGCGCCTCCTCCGGGGAGGGCTTACGGCCGGCCTCCTGCCCGAACAGCGGCTGCTCGTCGCCCGCTTCCGGTTCGGGGAGTTCGGCCTCGGGGTCGATGTGCGCGTCCTCGGGGTCCACGCCGGCGCCCTGCTCGTCGTCCACGTCGTCCTCCGCAGGATCCATCGGGCTTTCGGGGCGGGTGCGGTCGGTGTAGGCGCGGCCGGCGACGCTCGCCGCCGCACCGGCGCTCACCATGTCCAGCGGCATCCGGTGGCCGGCGAACTCGCGCGCGACCCATTCCAGGGTCACGGGGTCGTTGCGGAAGGTGCGGGCCGGATTGGCGTACAGCTCTTCCTCGATGCCGGCGGCGACCAGGTAGCAGTAGCCCGGCTTGCGGTTCTTCCACGCGCCGGGGTTGGCGCCCGCATCGAGCACTTCGGTCGAGAGGGCGAAGCTGGCGTCCTTCTCGTCGACGCCGAAGCACAGCGAAGACGGCAGGCTCGCGCGGGTGTCGGTGCTGATCTGGTAGCCGCTGGCTCGCTGCATCGAGATGACCAGTGAGATACCGGCGGAGCGGGCCTCTTGGGCGATGGTGGTGAACACGTCGTCGTCCAGGCGCGCCAACGTGTTGGCGGCCTCCTCGAACCAGGTCAGGAGGTAGGGCATGCCCGCACAGCCGCACGCCCGCCCGTCCTTGCGGCAGGAGTGCGCCGAATCGTTCTGCGCCTGTGCGGCCTCGCGGCACCACGCGCGGTAGCTGTGCGCTCCCAGCCAAGCGGTGCGCGCCGGGATGGCGGCCTTGACCGCCTCGATCATGATCTCGGTGTCCTGCGGGGTGGTCGCCACCCAGTCGCACGCGGGGAAGACCTCCCCGAGATCCTGGCCCTTCTTGACGTGGTCGGACAGCCACACTGCCACATCGGACCGGGTCAGGACTTCCGCGAGGATGTCCAGGGCGCCCTCGGTCTTGCCCGCGCCGGTCACACCCATGATGAGCAGGTGAATGGCCTCGGGCAGGGTGAGCAGCAGCGGGCTTCCGTCGTCGTACAGGCCGATGACCAGGGGGTCAGCGATCGAGCCGCCCGGTGCGGACGGACCGGGGAACCAGGTGACTTGCTTGAGCATGTCCTGCGGGACGATGACCAGTTCACCGCGCCGGCCGGACTCGGGGTCGCGCTGCTGGCGGACCGCGTTGGGCGGCACGTCCAGCGCGCTGGCGAGCTTGGGCAGGGCCTTGGCCACGTCGTCGTTGGTGGCCTCCCCCGCGGGCACCGCGTAAGGCACGGTGACGCGGTTCGCCTCGACCTTGGCCGCACCCAGTTTCGTGCGGGCGAGTCCCACCTTCTCCAGCAGCCCTGCGTCCGAGCTTTCGCCGGAGCCGTCGGGGTTGTGGCGCATGAGCATGCGGATGTTCCACGACAGGGCGGCGGCGGGGCCGCCCATGAGGTAGAGGTCATCGAGCGGGCCCGCGGTGGGGCCGGCCAGGCATGCGGCCGTCAGCCACGCGGACGCCATGCCGGTGGTGATGGCGGAGTGCAGACGGCGCTGCTTGCTGGTCGTCTTGCCGATCACGTAGGCGCCGCCGGACAGGGCCACCGAGGTGAGGGTCAGGCCGACCGCGGCCGGTGTGCTTTCCGCCCACCTAAGGTGCCCGAGCACGCCGGCCAGGCCGATGCCGCCCATGCCCAACCACGGCGGGATGTGCGGCTTGGCGCGGTGCATCAGGTAGGCGCCCACACCGCCACCGTCGGAGGTGCCACGCTGGGTCTCCATCAGGTGCAGGAGCTGCTGTTGCTCGTCGTGGTCGCTACGTCGCATCACGATGCTGCCTCCTTACTGCTGAGCCCAGTTCATGACCGGACGAACCGGTTTGCGGGCGCGGTGACGGACGCGGTTGATCTCTTCCTCGTACTCCTGCTGGAACGTGGCGTAGCAGGCGGCGGCGTTCTTGGCCGCGGACTTCAGATCGTCGGCGGCCTTGTTGAGCTTGCGGGCCACCTTCGCCGCGCGCAGACGCGAGCCGAACGCCTTGCCCTCGGGATCCGGCACAGCGGCCAGCACCCCTTTGAGGATCTCCGCGCCCATGGCGACCTCGATGGCCAGGGTCACCGCGCCGGCGCGCAGGGTGTTGCAGTAGTTGCGCACCTGCGCCGGCGAGGTGAACTCCGGGGCCGGCAACAGCGAGTCGGAGCGGGGCCGACCACCGTTGCGGGGTGTGGCCTTGTTGTTGTTCACGGTGAGGTTGACCGGCGGGACGAACGAGCCGCCCATCGCACCGACGAACCCGCCGGCCGCGGCGCCCGCTTTGGCGAACTTGCCGGTCTTGGGGTCTCCCGTGGCCGCGCGTCGCCGCTGGCCATTGGTGTTCTGCGCCATCAGACGTTCTCCTTCAGGTCAGTGAGCGCGGCGGATGATGAACCAGGTGCTCTGAGCGGTGATCAGGGTGAGCAGCCAGAGCAGTTCCAGTGGGCCCGCGAGTGGCCCGAACGCCGCGGCGAGGGCGATCCAGGCGGTGGCGGCGGTGGCGAGCAGGGCCAGGCCGATGCGCCAGCCCAGCACGCCGCGGTCGCCGGCCGGGCGGCGGCGCTGCATGAGCGCCAACCAAACCAGCGGGCCCGCGGCCAGCGGCGCGAGCGCGAGGCCGGACCACCACGCCAGCACGTGCAGAATCGCCGTGAGAGGCAGGGCGGTGACGGCGAGGGTTAACGGGGCGAGGGCGCGGCGATGCGTCCACAGCAGCCGCCCCACCCAGCCCAGGGCTTCACGAGAGAGGGAGGGACGGTCAGGGACGACCACGATGAACGGCTGACCGGAGCGCCGGCCACGCTGACGCGGGATACGGACAGTGGTCGCGCCGATGGGCACCTTCACGGCGCCGCGGCGGGCACGGGTACGACTGGACACAGCGAAACTCCTCGCAGCAAGCGAACGGATAGGGGTGCTGTGCAGGTCAGAAGGGGTTTCAGGCGGCGCGCTGCTCATCGGGATAGGCGCAGGGCACGCACGCCCCGAGCGCGGCAGGGATGACGTATCCGGCATCCGTGCGGCACTGCGGGCAGGTACGGCGCGCGGCATTCGCCTTGGCCAGCGCCGCCCGCTTGGCCAGCGTCATCGGCCGGACCGGTTTCGCGCGATCGACGCGGTAGAGGTAGGCGACCAGCGGGCCGCGCCGATAGCGCGGGCGCTCGACCTGCGCGACCACGTCCTGACCACCGGGCCGCAAACCGAGGGCGCGCAGCTGGCGACGCGTGGCCAAACCGTCCGGGGCCAACCGCCAGGGATAGACCGATAAGGCACCCATCACCGGCTCGCAATCGCCAGCGCGGCACCGTCGGCGCCGGGGTCGCGGAGTTCGGCATAGCGGGTGGAGACCCAGCCCACCGACCAGCCGCACAGGTCCGCGGCCTCGCGCACCTTGACCCCCACCTCGTACGCGGCGATCACGATCCGACGGGCCTCCTCCTCGGGCAGCTTGACCGGGGCGGGACCGCGTTCAAGGAGCGCTGCCCGCTCGCGCTCGCGGCGCTCTGCTTGTTCACGCTGTTCACGCGCGGCGGCCTCGGCACGCTCACGGCGCACCGCTTCCGCCCGCTCCCGCTCCGCGCGTTCACGGCCCAGACGCTCTTGTTCACGCTGTTCACGCTCGCGTTCACGGCGTTCACGAGCCTCCCGCTCACGCGCTTCGGCCCGCTCCTGACGCTCGCGCTCTTCGCGGCGCCAGCGCTCCTCCCGCTCGCTCTCTTCGCGGGCAAGGGCAGCTTCGTGCTCACGCTGTTCACGCGCCAGCATCGCGGCGTGCTCGCGCTCCTCGCGCGCCTGCGCACGGGCCCGTTCAGCGCGCTGCAGAGCCGTCTGCTCGGCTCGCTCGCGTTCTGCGTTCTGCTCCGCCTTCAAGGCCGCGACCGCGGCGGCGATAGCCCGCCGGTAGGCGAGGCTGGTCTCCGCGGTGACGATGAGCAGGAGCGGCGCCACCGCGTGGATGGCCACGCCGACCAGGTCCCTTTTCAGTGCGGAGTCAGCGGTGTTCAGGGCCAGGGTCATCAGGCCGGTCATCCAACGCAGCGTGATGGGCCACCGCCCACCGCTTCCACCCAGGCGGGCCAGGACATCATCAAGTTTGACCACGATGACGACCGCGGCATCCACCACGAGCGGCAGGATCGGTGCCGTCCAGTCCCACTCCGCGGCCGTGTGCGCCGCCATCAACGGCGTCACGGTCAGGATGGAGTAGAGCATCGCGCCCGACACGATGGACCAGGTGCCACCCGACAGCGCACGTTCTGCTGAACGCGTCTGAACACCGTTCATGCCGCGCCCCCGATCGGTTCCGGCGCGGGCATGAACGCCGCGCGAAACCCGTTCGATGTGGCGTCGTAGAGGAACGCCGACAGCCGCCACGCGCACTCAGCAGCCGGGCGTTCACCGGCGGGCACCCACGCGTCCGCAGGCACCCCGTGGGTGGCCGTGTCGGCGTGCGCGTCCTCACGCGTGCGGTAGATGGTGTGCGGCTCGCCATAGTGCGACAGCACCGTCAGCGTCCGCCCCACGATCGGCGCGTTGAGCTCCTTGCGTAGCCTGCGGGTCTCGATGTCCTTCAGGAGGAGTTCCTCCTGCGCCCCAGACAGCTCCTCGAATACACGGGCCAGCATCCCGCTAACCTCAAAGGTGGCCGCCTCTGCCCGCTCCGCGCGGTCGGTGACGGCGTACAGCTCCCGGACGTGCCGGCCGAACGCCTCGCTCGCGGTGACGGCGATGTGCCGGGTCTGCTCGTGCGCAGCACGGGCCTCGTGCACGAGCTGACCCAGGCGACTCGTGGTGACGATGCGGATCACGCGGCATCACCCTCGCGAACCGAGTCCCCGTAATTAGCGATCACGGTCCGCGCGGCCAGAACCTTGTTCGCGGCCCGCCGCAACCGCCGCTCGTCCAGCGGCGACACCGGCCGGTCCAGCAGAGCGATCTGCACGTCCAGCAGGTCCAGCTCCGCAGCGATCAGCGGCGCCTCGTGCTCGATGGCGTCCAGCTCCGCGTCCGTGGGCTCCATAAACGGAGCAAACGCGGTAACAGCCTGCTGAACAGTGACGATGTAGTCCATGGGTCGTCTCTCCCTAGCAGTAGGTACGGCCCGAACAGCGGCCCCGGTGTTCCAGCACCGGGGCCGCACGCCGTTGAAGTCGGGGTGATCCGGCTCCCCTCGACCCCGCCCGTACAGGACCGCCCCGCAGGGCGTCCGGACGGGCGGAGGAGGCAACCGGCACGGCGGATAGTCGCCGTGAAGCGGTTGAAGTTGACCGGTTGTCCGTGGCGCTCAATCGCAGCCTTGGACCAGAGGTGAAGCGGCGCCGCCATGCCGGTCGATCACGGCCGGGCCCATCGCTTTCGTCGATTCACTGCCACTCCTGCAACTCGTTGAACAGGGGATACGCACTGCAAGGGGGACCTCGTCCCCACCCTCCGGCCGTTGCTCGCGGTCACCGGGCCACCTCGCCAGTCGGGCCTAAGCCCTGATGTCTGGCCTTTAGCGGGATTGCAGCGTCCCCGCCCTCTGCGTTTGCGCAGGGTCAGCAAGCCACGACCTATGCCCCGAGTCGTCTCTGGCTACTGTCCCGGGACTACGGATCGGGCATGGCCAAGAGATTGGCATGAAGTCCCGGGACTGTCAACAGTCCCGGGACACCGATCAATCCCGGGACTGTGATTCACTGGCAGGGTTGAGAAGGAGGGTTCTGTATGGCACCCAAAACGCCGCAATGGCGTGGACTCGCAGATCAGATTGCTCGGGACATCGCAGCCGGCAGCGTCGGGTATCGCCCTGGCGATCAGCTCCCCCAGATTCGAGACCTGGTGGCGCAGGGCAAGGGATCGAAGACCACCATCCTTGCGGCGTACAAGGCGTTGGAGGCTGAGGGGCTGGTCACCATGATCCGGGGGCACGGTACGAAGGTTCGTCAGCGCCCGCCGCACCAGATCCGCCGCCATCAGGAGCGTTATGTCTGGGAGAAGAGGCTGGCGCAGCGACCTGACGAGGTGCGCCGCAACAGCGGTGTGATCGACAAGGACACCGGCCTGGAACATGACCAGATCGAGACCCATGCGACATTCAGCGCCATTCCCGCGGACTCGGACCTCGCCAAACGGTTCGGGGTGGACGTAGGCACCTTGATGCTGCACCGGCAGTACTGGCACAGCACCGCTGGGGATTCGACCGCGCTTTCCCTGATCGATTCCTACCTGGTTCATGAGGTGGCCGCGCGAAACTCCGATCTGTTGGATAGCTCGAAGGAGCCATGGCCAGGGGGGACACATCACCAGCTGAGCACCATCGGGATTGAGATCGACCGCATAGATGACGGCATCAGGACCCGTCTGGCCACTCCGGCAGAGGCGCGGAAGTTGGGTATCCCGGTCGGCAGCGCTGTGCTCCTCCTCGACAAGACCAGCGTTTCGACGGGTGGTGATGTTGTCGAGTACTCGCACGTTGTTCTACCTGGCGAGCGGACCGAATTGCAGTACTCCGTCCCGCTCGAAAGGTGGGCCCAGTGAATCCGATCGTGTCCGTCGTGACTCCGGTCCACGACACTGCCCTGAAGTTCCTTCCCGAGGTCTATACCTCACTCCGAGCCCAGAAACTGCCCGGTAGTTGGGAGTGGGAGTGGATGGTCCAAGTTGATGGCGGATCGGGAGCAGAGGTGCCCGCAGACATCCTCGATGACCCACGCGTCAAGGTCAGTGGAAATAGACGCGGCGGCCCGGGGGTGACGCGGACCATGGCCTGGGGGAGGAGTCAGGGCGAACTGGTGAAGGTGCTTGACGCTGACGACATCCTGCCGGGCGGCGCCCTCGCTCGGGACATTGAAGTCCTGGAGGCGCACCCATCCGTAGGTTGGACTGTGTGCAATGCACACGACCTCATGGCTGACGGCTCGCTCAAGCGCTACCCGGTTGGGGATCCCGCTCCCGGGCCGCTAAGGCGGGGCGAGCTATACGCCTATTGGTCCACAACGCACCGCCCCAAGGTGCACCCCGCATCGCTCTGTATCCGGGATGGCCTGCTCGCTCAAATTGGGGGGTGGATGGCCCTGCCGGCCTCGGAGGACACCGCGCTCCTAATGGCTCTCGACCTCACGGCCGACGGCTGGTTTATTGGTGAGGCAGGACTCCACTACCGCAAACACTCAGAGCAGACGACCGCCCACCCCGAACATCGCGGGGGGGCCGAGTGGGAAGCGCGGATGGGAGCGATCCGAAAGCACGCAGAAGCTCTTGCCCTTCGGTATCGCGGCAGCCGCTGATGACTGCTGTCGGCAGTGACCGGCACCGCCTGTACGGACGCATCCGGGGAGTCTGTGGGCCATAGGTGGGCCAGGGTTGTGACTCCCACGCTGATCTGATGCTGCGATGCAGATCAACCGGGGTGGGGGTGGCGGAACAGTAGCGGTCTTGAAAACCGTCGTGGTTCACGCCACCGTGGGTTCAAATCCCACACCCACCGCTTGCAGTTCAGTGCGTGCGCAGGTCATAAGGGGTGTCCCCGTTCAGGGACACCCCTTTTCGTGCTCGCTGTCTCGCCTTGATCAGCGTCAGACCCGCTGTTGGGCAGGTCGGAAAGCCGCCACACGCCCTGTCGCCTCCGATGCGCCGCTTTTGTCGGATTCGTGGGTACCTTGGCGCCGTCAGCGCAAGCGGCCGGGAGGAAAACCAGTGTCCAGCTCAGGATTCGACTCACCGCAACACCGCATCTTCACCATGCTGGATGTGGACGGAGACGGCGTGATCACGCATGCGGAATACCTCGCACGGGTCGACCGCGCGGCCTCCGCGATGGGCCGCGACGCCCATCATCCCGTCGTCGCTGCTTCGCGAGCCGCTCACGAGGCGGTCTTCGCGGACATGGACGGCGACCGCGACGGGCGCGTGACGTTCGAGGAGTACCGCACATGGGTGGGGCGTGACGCGTTTGAACGCTCCTGCCGACCCGCCCTGGGCTCCCTGTTCGACATCGCCGATACCGACTCCGACGGACGCCTGAGCCGTGCGGAGTTCACCCGCCTTCGTACAGCGACGGGGAATGCCGCAAGCGACGCCGACGCGGCATTCGAGGCTCTCGACACCGACCTTGACGGGCTGATCGACCGCGACACCTACCTGGAAGGCATCCGCAGCTTCGTGACCACGGGCAACTCCCCCATGGCCGCGGCGTACGGAGCCGGACGACCGCCGGCCGCCCCGGTGCCATCGGCGCCGGCGTCCTGATCAGGGCTGCTGCGTTCGGACGCCACGCTCTCCACGAGGCTTGTACGTGAAGGGGCCCCTGGGAATTCTCCCAGGGGCCACTTTCGGCTTGCTGCGCCTGCAACGGCGTGTGTGCTGAGCCGATTACGACGTGCTCTGGTTGGTCAGCGCGACGGACTTGATCAGTCGTTGACGCAGGTGTTGCCGAAGGCCGGGTTGAGCAGCCCGATGATGTCGATGGTGTTGCCGCAAAGGTTGATCGGGACGTGGATCGGGACCTGGATGGCGTTGCCCGAGATCACGCCCGGGGAGTTCACGGCGGCACCCTGGGCACCGGCGTCGGCCGAGGCCAGACCGGCCCCGCCCACAACGAGGGCGCCGGCACCCAGCACGAGAGCGGTGGTCTTCTTCATTGCGGACATGCTTGTTTCTCCTTGAGTACGTGCCAGTCGAAGGGCGCCCTGCCGGGCCACAACGAGACGTCGCTCCGGCAGAGGAGCAGCACACCTGTCGGGCGCCCGCGTGATCAACGCGTCGTCGCGCCACTGGACACGTTCATGCCCTCCATTCGGGGCAGTGGACATCCGCGCGGGGTCGGCGACGTACGGATGTGCGATAGCGCGGGCGTTCCTGCGCCCGTCAGGCGTCCCCTCAGGCGTCCCCTCAGGCGCCCCCGTCAGGCGTGTCCCGTCAGTCGGGCCGCCGAGGCGATCGTCGAGTGGGCCTCGCGTTCGGTGAGGCCGACGCGGAGGGCGGCATCGGCGAGTTGCGGGGCCAGCGCCTCGCCGATGCCGTTCTCGTAGGCGCGGCAGGCGGCCCAGAAGAGGCGGGTGTTGCGCTGCCCGTCGTGCGCCGCGAGCACGAACTGAACCAGTCCTTGGCCACGTTGGGGGTCCAAGTCCGGGTCGGGGTGCCCGGTCGGCAGGTCCATCGCGGGGCGGGACGGCCGGTGGTGGGCGCGCGGTGGGGGCACGAGCAGGCGCAGCAGCGCGGGTGGGCAGGGTGCGGGCGGCAGGTGGGCGGTGCCGGGCACGGTGGTGTAGAGCCCGTGTTCGGTGCGGGACCCGGGGCCGACGAGGTAGCCGCCCGCACCCCGGATGTCGATGCCGGGGGCGAGCCGGCCCGCCGAGTTGGGGACCACGGTGTGGGCCGGTCCTGTCAGCCAGATGTGACGACCGCCGCTCGGCGTGGCCACGACGACGGTGTCGGGGATCGTGAAGAGGTGGCGAAGCGCCAGTTCGCGCAGGGCCGCCGGAGCGTCCGTACCGGACTTGGTGTCCAGGTCGACGCCGATCAGATGGTGCGGCGGCAGTCCGCAGGCGATGCCGTAACCGGTGGCCCAGGGGGCTGCGGCGAAGAGTTCACGGATGCGCTGAGGGTCGGTCGTCGCGTCGTACACACCGTGCCCTGGGCGGCCGCATTCGCCGTGGCAGAGGGCCGGTTGGGGGGCCTCGTGGTGGGGCGAGCGCAGGGCGGGGAGCTTGGTGCGGGACAGCGGGATCACCGCGAGGCCGCGCTCGGCGGCGGACAGGGCGTGGGCGAGCGCGAGGGTGGAGGTTCGGCGGTCGGGAGCGAGGGGGTCGGGGGTGTCGTGGTCGGGGGTGTCGCGGTCGGCGGCATGGCGGTCGGTGGGGGCCATGACTCCATTTTCGTACGTACGTTCGAAGAAGGGAAGAGGCGGTGGGGTGGAGGCGGCGGGGGGAGCGCGATTGGGAGGGGGCGGCGCCCCCTCGCGCGGGGCGGTCATGAAGACCTGCCGGAACGGTTCGCCCCGTGCGGCGCCTGGCCTGAGCTGCGGTTGGACAGAGTCTGCGCCGAACCGCACCGGGGCTCAGGGGGCGCGAAGAATGTTTATCAATAAGTCACCACGCTTGCGGGGGAATCGGCACTTCCAAGGTGGTTCGCCGGGGATTCGGTGGGCAACTCTGGAGTCGCGACGTCGTGCAGATCGCCAGGGCGGCAGGCCAACCGCCATGGCACAAGCCTTACTTCCGGTACAGCCGGCTCTCGGCCGGTGCGTATCTCGTGCTCTGGAGGAATAGACATGGCAAGCATCCGTACCGCCCGCATCATCGCCGCCGCCGCCGCTGTGCCGCTGGCTGCGGCGCTCTTCTCGGGCATCGCGACGGCCGACAACGGCTCATTCGCGGACAACGGATCGAACGCGGGTGTGGCGACCGTGAACGGCAGTGGCGTCGGCCACAACAACAGCGGCAACTCGTCCACGACGCAGCAGCAGGCCGTCGGCAGCGGCGCCTCCAACCAGAGCAACACCGCCCAGGCCAACGGCTCCGCCTTCACGCCGATCTACCAGTCGAACGAGAACGTCGCGGTCAACTTCGCCAACCTCTGGTGAGCCGTCGGCCTCCGGAGTCGCTCGGGACGACTCCTGGGGGCGTGCGCTGTGGGGTGTGACGTCCTGTGCGGCGGTGCTTCGGCGCCGCCGCACAGGCGTGTTCGGGGTGGGGCGCTGTCGGGCGCAGAGGGAGGGGGGTGATGCTCGGGAGCCCGCCCCGGGCGATCTCTTGACACCGGTACGGTATCTGACGGACAGTCAGAAACCCTTGTCGGTACGAGATGGAGAGGCCGCCACCGTGCACCTCGCCCCCACCGAACGTCAGCGCCGACTCCGCGCCGAACTGCGCGCCTACTTCCGCGACGTGATGCCGGAGGGACCGCCCGACAGCACCGACGCGCAGGCCCAGCGCCGCCTGCTGCGCCGGATCGGCGCCGACGGCATGCTCGGGCTCGGCTGGCCGGTTGAGTACGGGGGCCAAGGGCGCGGCGCCGACGAGCAGTTCGTCTTCTTCGACGAGGCCTACCGCGCGGGCGCGCCGGTGTCGATGGTCACCCTGAACACCGTCGGGCCGACGCTGATGAAGTACGGGACCGAGGAGCAGAAGGCCACCTTCCTGCCGCGCATCCTCAGCGGTGACCTCGTCTTCGCGATCGGCTACAGCGAGCCGTCAGCCGGGACGGATCTCGCGTCGCTGCGGACGAGGGCGGTACGGGTTGGTCCCAATGACAGTTCCGATGGCAGTTCCGATGGCAGTGCTGGTGACGGCGGTGGCGACTGGCTGATCGACGGCCAGAAGATCTTCACCTCGAACGCGCAGAACGCCGACTGGATCTGGCTGGCCTGCCGGACCGACCCCGACGCCCCCAAGCACCAGGGCATCTCGATCCTGCTCGTACCGACCGACGACCCCGGCTTCTCCTGGACGCCCATCGAGACGGTGGGCGGGCTGACGACGACGGCGACGTACTACGACGGGATCCGGGTCCCCGCCGCGAACCTCGTCGGTGAGGAGAACGGCGGGTGGAGCCTCATCACCAACCAGCTCAACCACGAGCGGGTGGCGCTCGCCGCGCTCGGCATGCAGGCGGAGGACTTCTACGCAGCCGCCCTGGACCATGCGGGCTTGCTCGATCCGGTGACGGGCGAGCGCCGGATTGACGCGCAGTGGGTGCGGTCGCGGCTGGCCGAGACGCATGCGCGCCTGGCGGCGACGCGCCTGCTCAGCTGGCGTCTGGTGGGTGATGTGGGCGATGCGGGCGCGGGTGGTCCGGCGCCGGGCGACGCGAGCGGCGTGAAGTTCATGGGAACCGAATCGGCCGTGGCGGTGTACCGAATATGTCAGGAGATCACGGGGGAGGCGGGGCTCGTCCGGGCCGGTTCGCCGGGCCGGTTCGGGGACGGCGAGCTGGAGCGGATGAACAGGGCGGCGCAGATCAACACCTTCGGGGGCGGGGTGAGCGAGGTGCAGCGGGAGATCGTCGCGACGATGCGGCTCGGCATGCGAAGGGGGCGGCGGTGATGGGGGTGAGGGGAGTGGCAGGGGTGAGTGCGACGGCGACGATGGCGACGACGGTGAAGGACATCGCGTACGCGGAGTTGAAGGCGTTCGAGGGCAGGGCGGCGGAGGAGGAGGGTCGCGGCAAGGACCCGGTCAATCGGCCGATGATCAGGCACTGGTGCGAGGCGATGGGCGACACCAATGCCGCGTATGCGGGCGCGGATCCGGTGGCGCCGCCGACCATGCTGCAGGCCTGGACGATGGGCGGCCTCTCCGCGAACGGCGGGCGTTTCCGAGCCCACGACGAGCTGTTCGCGCTCCTTGACGACGCGGGGTACACCTCAGTGGTCGCCACCGACTGCGAGCAGGAGTATCTACGGGCGCTGCGGCCCGGTGACGAGATCACCTTCGACGCGATGATCGAATCGGTCTCGGAGCGCAAGACGACCAAACTGGGTACGGGCCATTTCGTCACGACCCGGATGGACGTCCGCGCAGGCGGCGAACTCGCGGGAACGCATCGCTTCCGCATCCTCAAGTACGCACCGGCGGGGGCGGCGGGGGCGGCGGGGGCGGCGGGTTCGATGGGAACGGGATCGGCGGGGGCGGCGGGATCGGCAGAGTCGGCGGGGCAGCCGTCGAAGCAGCCACCGAAGGGCACGCGCCCCCGACCCCGCCCCGTCGTCAATCGCGACAACGCCGGATTCTGGGCGGGCGTCGCCGACCACCGCCTGCTGATCCAGCGCTGCGCCGGCTGCGGCGAGCTCCGCTTCCCCTGGCTGCCGGGTTGCAACGTCTGCGGTTCGCCCGAGTGGGACACGGTCGAGGCGAGCGGCGAGGGCACGGTCTATTCGTACGTCGTGATGCACCACCCCCCGTTCCCGGCCTTCGACCCGCCCTACGCCGTGGGGCTCGTCGAACTGGCGGAGGGCGTGCGCATCATCAGCAACGTCACCGGCGTGCCGTACGACAAGGTGCGCATCGGGATGCCGGTGCGGCTCGAATTCCGGCGCGTCGACGACGAGCTGGAGCTGCCGATGTTCCGTGCCGTGGGCGGCGCTGCGGGGAGTGGAGGCTGACATGGACTTCACGCCCACGGAGGAGCAGGCGGCCGCGCGGGACCTCGCCGGGGAGATCTTCACCGATCTGGCCACACCGGAGCGGCTCGCGGCGGCCGGGACCGGTTCGGACGCCGAGCTGTGGAAGGCGCTGTGCGCCGCGGGGCTGCCGGGCGCGGTGGAGGACATCGGGCTGCTCGGACTCGTGCTGCTCCTGGAGGAGCAGGGGCGGACCACGGCCCAGGTGCCGTTCGCAGCAAGCTGTGTCTACGGCCTGCTCGCGGTGGCCGCGCACGGCACGCCCGCGCAGCGGGACCGGCTGCTGCCCGGACTGCGGCAGGGGAGCGTGGTCGTGACGGGTGCCTTTCCTGCCCGGGGCGGGGTCGAGGCGGCCGGGGGCGGGGTGCTGAGCGGCACGGTGTCGTGGGTGCCCTGGCTGCGGGATGCGACGCAGGTCCTGGTGGCGGCCGCCGACCGGAGTCTGTGGCTGGTGCGGGTGGCCGACGCGCGGGTGGAGCCGGTGGAGCTGACCGCGCCCTGGGCGGCGGGGCGGCTCGTCCTCGACCGGGCTCCGGGGGAGCGTCTCGGCGGCCCCTCGGCGTACGAAGACGTACTGGCCAGTGCGCGTACGGCTTTCGCCGGGCTGCAGGCCGGGGTGTGTGCGGGTTCGCTGGCCCGCGCGGTGGCCCACACGAACGCGCGGGAGCAGTTCGGCCGCCCTCTGGCCGCCAAGCAGGGCGTGCAACTTCGGGCCGCCGATGCCTACATGGACACCGAGGCGATACGGGTCACCGCTTACGAGGCGGCCTGGCGCCACGACGCCGGTCTTCCCTACGACACGCACGCGCTCACCGCCGCCTGGTGGGCGTCGGAGGCGGGCACCCGCGTCGTGCACACGGGCCAGCACCTGCACGGCGGCGTGGGCGCCGACCTGGGCCACCCCGTGCACCGGCACTTCCTGTGGGGGCGACAGCTGGACGCGTATCTGGGCTGCGGCAGCGAGGTGCTGGAGGAGTTGGGGGAGCTGATAGCGGAGAGTCGGTCGGTTGCCGAGGGTGAGCCGATAGCCGAGGGCGAGTCAGTGGCCCAGGCGGAGCCGATAGCCGAGGGGGAGTCAGTGGCCGAGGGGGAGTCCGTATGACGCAGGGCGAAGAGCTGCCTCCGCTGGAGGTTCCGATCACTCGCACGCTGATCGTCGCCGGGGCCATCGCGTCCCGCGACTACCAGGACGTGCACCACGACGCGGAGCTGGCGAGGGCCAAGGGCTCCCCCGACATCTTCATGAACATACTCACCACGAACGGCCTGGTCGGCCGGTACATCACCGACCACTTCGGCCCGACCGCCGTCCTGCGCAAGGTGGCCATCAGGCTCGGGGCGCCCAACTATCCGGGAGACACGATGGTCCTGAGGGGAACCGTCGAGCGGGTCGAGCCCGCACCCGGAGGTGAGACGGCCGTTGTCAGGGTCGTCGGGGCCAACGCCATCGGCAAGCACGTCACCGGCACGGTCACGGTGACCGTTCCCGCGGGAGGCGCCGCATGAGTGTCCGTACGCGCGACAGCCTCGGCGGGAAGGCCGCGATCGTCGGCATCGGGGCGACCGAGTTCTCCAAGGACTCGGGGCGCAGCGAGCTCAAGCTAGCCGTCGAGGCGGTCGGCGCCGCGCTCGACGACGCCGGACTCGCCCCTGCCGACGTCGACGGCATGGTCACGTTCACCATGGACACCAACCCGGAGATCACCGTCGCCCAGGCGGCCGGTATCGGGGAGCTGTCCTTCTTCTCCCGCGTCCATTACGGCGGCGGGGCAGCCTGCGCCACCGTTCAGCAGGCGGCGCTCGCGGTGGCGGCAGGGGTGGCCGAAGTCGTCGTCTGCTACCGCGCGTTCAATGAACGCTCGGGCCGTAGGTTCGGCTCCGGAGTGCAGCAGCGGGAACCGTCCGCAGAGGGCGCCGCGCTCGGCTGGGCCCTGCCGTTCGGTCTGCTGACCCCCGCCTCCTGGGTGGCGATGGCGGCCCAGCGCTACCTCCACACGTACGGGCTGGCGCCGGACGCCTTCGGCCCCGTCGCCGTCATGGACCGGAAGTACGCGGCCACCAATCCCGCGGCGTACTTCCACGGGAAGCCGATCACGCTGGAGGACCACGCCGCGTCGCGCTGGATCGTTGAGCCGCTGCGGCTCCTGGACTGCTGCCAGGAGACCGACGGCGGGCAGGCGATCGTGGTGACGAGCGCGGAGCGGGCACGCGACCTTCCGCACCCGCCGGCGGTCATCGTGGCGGCGGCTCAGGGCGCGGGGCGGGCGCAGGAGCAGATGACCAGCTTCTACCGCGACGACCTGAGCGGGCTGCCCGAGATGAATGTGGTGGCCCGGCAGCTGTGGCGGACCTCGGGCCTCGCCCCGGCCGACATCGACGTCGGAATCCTCTACGACCACTTCACGCCGTTCGTGCTGATGCAGCTTGAGGAGTTCGGATTCTGCCCTCCTGGGGAGGCCGCGGGCTTCGTCGCCGAGGAGCGGCTCCCCCTGAACACGCACGGGGGCCAGCTGGGCGAGGCGTACCTGCACGGCATGAACGGCATAGCGGAGGCCGTCCGGCAGGTGCGCGGCACCTCCGTGAACCAGATACCCGAAATCGCGCGCACCTTGGTCACGGCGGGCACGGGTGTTCCCACATCGGGGTTGATTCTGGGGGCGGACGGCTGAACGTGCCGCGTGTCCCGGGCTTGTCGCGCGCTCGGGCCCGTTCACTCGCCCTATGCGTCTCAGAAAGCTGATCATTGGACTTGTCCTCGTCCTGACCGCCCTGACGGCGGACCTGTCGGCGTCGCCACCGGACGCCGCCGCCGGTACCGCCCGGCCCGGTGCGCAGGCGCCCGCCAAGGTGTCGACCTTCCACGGCCGGGCCTTCGACACCTGTATCACCCCGTCCACCGACACGATGCGGCGCTGGCGCAAGTCCAGCTACGGCGCGGTCGGCGTCTACTACGCGGGCCACGGCCGGGCCTGCAAGAACCAACCGAACCTGAACCACGCCTGGATGCGCGCGATGAAGGGGATGGGCTGGCGGGTCCTTCCGGTGTACGTCGGATCGCAGTCGCCGTGTGTGGTCGCGAAGAACAAGAAGCACGTACGCATCGGACGGAACCCCTGGGGCCAGGGGAGCCAGGAGGGGCACGAGGCGGTACGCGTGGCGAAGGCCTTCGGGCTCCGGCAGCAGAGCCCGCTCTACCTCGACATGGAGGCGTACGACTACCGCAACAAGAGCTGCGCCTACACCACGCTCTCCTTCGTCAGGTCCTGGAGCCGCGAGGTCCGCAAGCACGGCTACATCCCCGGGTTCTACAGCAGCGCCGACGCCGGTGTGCGGCACATGGAGCAGGCACGGCGGGCGGGCGTTCGGGACCTGCCGGGCGTCATGTGGTTCGCGCGCTGGCACACCAGGCCGAACCTGGCCGGCGAGCCCGTTCTCGCCCGCAACGCCTGGCAGCCGGCCCGGCGCATCCACCAGTACGCGGGGAACGTGAAGGAGCGGCACGGCGGGCGCACGCTGTGGATCGACCGCAATGAGGTGCACGCCCCCGTGGCACGCATTCGGTAGGCCGACCACCGTCCGGGGGCGAGGTGCGCCGGGCGGTTCTCGGGGGTGAACCCTCAGAGGGGTGCTCCGTCTCCTCCACCTGTAGGAGGTGGAGCCAACCCCACTCGTACAACCTGAGGCGGACACCGCTTCGGGACCTGCGGCCGATCCGCAGAAGTAGGGGGCGCTTCTAGCGTGGAGCCATGACCGCATCCATGGTGTCCGTGTGCACCAGCGCATCGAAGGCCGCGACGCGGCGCCCGGGGCCGATGAGGGCCACCGGGCCCTCCGCGTACCCGTCGTTCGCGTCTTATGTACGGGCCCGCCAGCCCGTACTGCTGCGCACCGCCCGCTCGCTCACGGCGAATCCGAGCGATGCCGAGGACTTGCTGCAGACCGCGCTCACCAAGACGTATGTCGCGTGGGACCGGATCGAGGACCACCGTGCGCTCGACGGGTACGTCCGCCGGGCCCTGCTGAACACGCGCACGTCGCAGTGGCGCAAGCGGAAGATCGACGAGTTCGCGTGCGACGAGCTGCCGGAGCCCGATGTGACGCCGGTCGGGGACCCGGCGGAGCAGCAGGTGCTCCGGGACGCGATGTGGCGCGCGATCATGAAGCTGCCGGCGCGGCAGCGGGCGATGGTCGTCCTCAGGTATTACGAGGACCTCAGTGAGGCCCAGACTGCCGAGGTGCTCGGGGTGTCCATCGGCACCGTCAAGAGCGCGGTCTCCCGTGCGCTCGGCAAGCTGCGCGAGGACCCGGAGCTGACGCCGGTCCGCTGAGCGGGGCGTTCAAGGGCCGTCAAGGGTGCGGCCGATGATCGATCATCCTCTGGAGTAGTGACATACCAAGCGGTATGCGCGCAGAATCAGCGCAGCCCTTACTGCCGCGTAGGCAATGTCGCCCCAGGAGGACGCCGTGCTGAGCACGATGCAGGACGTACCGCTGACCGTCACCCGCATCCTCCGGCACGGCATGACCGTGCACGGGGCATCGCAGGTCACGACCTGGACCGGCGAGGGCGCACCGCAGCGCCGCAGCTATCGCGAGCTCGGTGAACGCACGGCCCAGCTCGCCAACGCCCTACGCGATGACCTCGGCGTCACGGACGACGAGCGAGTTGCCACGTTCATGTGGAACAACGCCGAGCACGTCGAGGCCTACTTCGCCGTGCCCTGTATGGGCGCCATCCTGCACACCCTCAATCTGCGGTTGCCCGCGGACCAGCTGACGTGGATCGTCAATCACGCCGCCGACCGCGTCATCATCGTCAACGGCTCCCTCCTCGGCCTGCTCGCACCTCTCCTGCCGCGCCTGACGAGCGTCGAGCACCTGGTGGTCTCGGGCCCCGGCGACCGTTCCCTGCTGGCGGGTGCCGACGTTCAGGTGCACGAGTACGAGGAACTGATCGCGGGCAAGCCCACCGCCTACGACTGGCCCGAGCTGGACGAGCGGGCCGCGGCGTCCATGTGCTACACCTCCGGCACCACCGGTGACCCCAAGGGTGTCGTCTACTCCCACCGGTCGATCTACCTGCACTCCATGCAGGTCAACATGGCGCAGTCGATGGGCCTCACGGACGCGGACACGTCGCTGGTCGTCGTCCCGCAGTTTCACGTCAACGCCTGGGGCCTGCCGCACGCGACCCTCATGACCGGCGTGAACATGCTGATGCCGGACCGTTTCCTGCAGCCCGCCCCGCTCGCCGAGATGATCGAGGCGGAGCGGCCCACGCACGCGGCCGCCGTCCCCACCATCTGGCAGGGCCTGCTCGCCGAACTCACCGCGAAGCCGCGCGACGTCAGCTCGCTCGGCCAGGTCACCATCGGCGGCTCGGCCTGCCCGCCGTCCCTGATGGAGGCCTTCGACCGGCTCGGAATGCAGGTCTGCCACGCCTGGGGCATGACGGAGACGTCCCCGCTCGGCACGGTGGCCCGCCCCCCGGCCCACGCCGTCGGCACCGAAGAGGAGTTCAACTACCGGCTCACGCAGGGCCGCTTCCCCGCCGGGGTCGAGGCCCGCCTGGTCGGACCCGGTGGCGAACACCTGCCGTGGGACGGCGAGTCGGCCGGGGAGCTGGAGGTGCGCGGCCCCTGGATCGCGGGCGCCTACTACGGCGGCGCGGGCGGTGAAGCCCTCAGGCCCGGGGACAAGTTCAGCGAGGACGGCTGGCTGAAGACCGGTGACGTCGGCGTGATCACCGCGGACGGCTTCCTCACCCTCACCGACCGGGCCAAGGACGTCATCAAATCGGGCGGCGAGTGGATCTCGTCGGTCGAGCTGGAGAACGCCCTGATGTCCCACCCTGACGTCGCCGAGGCCGCGGTCGTGGCCGTGCCCGACGACAAGTGGGGCGAACGACCGCTCGCCACAGTCGTGCTGAAGGAGAACGCGACCGCCGACTACACCTCCCTCCGTGACTTCCTCGCGGGCAGCATCGCCAAGTGGCAGCTACCCGAACGCTGGGCGATCGTCACCGCGGTACCGAAGACCAGCGTCGGCAAGTTCGACAAGAAGGTCCTGCGCCGGCAGTACGCGGCGGGCGAGCTGGACGTCACGCGGCTCTGACGCGACCAGGGTCGGAGCGGGACGGGCGCGGGGGCGGGGCCGGGGGTTGGCAGTTGGGAGTTGGCAGTCGGGAGTCGGGAGTCGGGAGTCGGGAGTCGGGAGTCGGCTGAGGGTGGTCGTCACGCCGTCCCGGCGGTGCCGACGGGCTTCCTGCCACCGCGCCGGGCCGGTATCGCGGTCGACGCCCAGCCGAGTGCGAGCCAGAGGGCGGCGACCGCGCACACACCCGTCCAGCCCCACTGCGTGAACGCGGTGCCCGCGAGGGCGGAGGCCAGCGCGCCGCCCGCGAAGCCGGCCACCACATAGGCGGTGTTGGCCACCGCCGGTGTTGAGGTGGTCGTCAGCGCCAACGTCTGGTTGGCGATGTGGTTGGCGACCAGCGCCACGTGAAGGGCGACCGCCCCCGCGCAGAGAGCCCAGAGGGCGCCGCCGCCCAGCCAGAAGAGCGGCACGGAGACCGCCGCCGTGGCATACGCGTACGCGACGACCTTGGCCGCGCCGAAGCGGTCGACGAGCCCGCCCGCGAGCGGCGCCACGACGGCGGCCGCGAGACCGAAGAGCCCGAAGAGGCCCGCGGTGGCGGTCGTCATGCCGTACCCACCGTCTCCGCTCTCGGTGAGCAGCACGGCCAGGGAGGTCCACAGCGCGCTCCACGCCCCGTACATCCCGGCCTGGCGGACGCAGGCGCCCCGCAGCTCGGCGGAGCCGCGCACCACACCGGGGAGTTGGGCGAGACCGGCGAAGAGCGGTCCCGTCCTACGGTGCCGCTCGGCGGGCAGCACGGCGGCGGAGGCCAGGCCGAGCAGTGCGGTGAGGACGGCGGCGCCCACGAAGACGTAGCGCCAGCCGAAGGCCTGGCCGACGAGGCCGCCGAGCACGCGGGCCGCGACGATTCCGGCGAAGAGACCGGCTATGACCGCCGCGACATGGCTGGCCCGCCGGTGCGCGGGCGCCCGCTCGGCGACCAGCGGCACGAGCAACTGCGGCACGACCGTGGCCGCGGAGGCCACCAGGACGGTGGCGGCGAGCGCGGTGGTCCCCGAGGTGGTCGCGCCCAGGGCGAGCGCCACCGCCGCGACGACGGAGAGCACCGCGACGAGCCCGCGGCGGTTCACCCGGTCTCCGAGCGGGGCGAAGAACAGCAGACCCGCCGCGTAACCGAACTGGGCCACCGAGGCGACCCACGCGACGGCCGACGGGGTGGACCCGAAGTCGCGGGCGATCAGGGGGAGCAGCGGCGCGGCGATGTAGATGTTGGCGGCCGTCACCGCGGTGCAGACGGCTATGAGGACGAGGAAGACGCCTTGAGGTACGGCGGTGGGGGGTGCTTCTTGAGCGGGTGCTTCGTGTGCAGTTGTTTGGTGAGTGGGTGCCTCACGTACAGGTGCTTCATGTGCGGTGGTTGAGGGCGGTGAGGTGGGTGCTGAAGGCATGAGGGAGCTGGACTCCTTCGCGTAGCCGCAGGCCGGTAGTCGGCAGCCGGTAGCTCGTAGCCGGTTGCCGTGACGAATGGGCGGGGCGCCAGTCGAGTGCTGGCAACCAACTGGTTGGTTGGAAAAAGTCTGCGCCTGCTGCGGCCGGTCTGTCAAGCAACCAAACAGTTGGTTACCCGAACGGGTTCGCCTACCCTGTGCGCATGGCAGTGAGAGACCCCGAGGCCACCAAGGCGCGGATCTTCGATGCGGCGGTCGCCGAGTTCGCCCGGTACGGCATCGCGGGCGCCCGCATCGACCGCATCGCGAGTCAGGCGAAGGCGAACAAGCAGCTCATCTACGCCTACTTCGGCAACAAGGCGGAGCTGTTCACGCAGGTCCTGGAGGCGCGGATGCTGGAGATGGCCGTCGCCAACCCCGTCGACGCGGACGACATGGACGGCTGGATGGACCGGCTGATGGACTACCACGCCGCCCACCCCGAGCTGCTGCGCCTGCTCTTCTGGGAGGGCATCGAGTACGACACGGACGAGCTCCCCGACGAGCCGGAGCGCCGCGACCACTACGACCGCAAGGTCGCCGTGCTGGCCGACGCTCAGGCCCGGGGCGTCATCGGCGACGAGATCCCCGCGTCCCACCTGCTCTTCATGGTGGTCGCGCTGGCCGGCTGGTCCACGGCCGTGCCGCAGATGCGGCGCATCCTCGTCGGCGACGAGGACACCGACCGCGAGCAGCTGCGCGCCTCGATCAAGGCGGCGGTGCGGCGCATAACTGCTTAGAGCCCGTGTGAGCCCTGTGAGCCCGTGTGAGCCTGTGTCACACAGGCTCCTGGAGCCAGACGGCCGCCGTGCCGCTAGTTCGTGCCGATCTTCGCCAGCAGGTCCACGATCCGGCTCTGCACCTCAGTGCTGGTGGAGCGCTCCGCCAGGAACAGCACGGTCTCGCCCGCCGCGAGCTTCGGCAGGTCCGTCTTGTCGACGGCCGCCGTGTAGACGACCAGCGGAGTGCGGTTCAACTGCCCGTTCGCGCGCAGCCAGTCGACGATTCCGGCCCTGCGGCGACGTACCTGGAGCAGGTCCATCACCACGAGGTTCGGCCGCATCTGCGCCGCGAGCGTCACCGCGTCCGCGTCGCTCTCGGCCCGCGCGACCTGCATGCCGCGCCGCTCCAGCGTGGCGGTCAGGGCGAGCGCGATCTCCTCGTGCTCCTCGATGAGCAGGACGCGCGGAGGGTGCTGCTCGCTGTCGCGCGGCGCGAGCGCCTTCAGGAGTACGGCGGGATCGGCGCCGTACGCCGCCTCGCGCGTCGCCTGCCCGAGGCCCGCCGTCACGAGCACGGGCACTTCGGCGGCCACGGCGGCCTGACGCAGCGACTGCAACGCCGTACGCGTGATCGGCCCGGTCAGCGGGTCGACGAAGAGCGCCGCGGGGAACGCCGCGATCTGCGCGTCGACCTCCTCCCGCGAGTGCACGATCACCGGGCGGTAGCCGCGGTCGCTCAGGGCCTGCTGCGTGGTGACGTCGGGCGCGGGCCACACCAGGAGACGACGCGGGTTGTCCAGCGGCTCGGGCGGCAACTCGTCGTCCATCGGCTGGGGCTGGGGCCGGTTCGCGATCTCGACGGCACCGCCGGGACCGTCCAGCGGCTCCGGGCCCTCGTCCGCGTCCTCGTCGGGGGCACCGATCGCGTACGAACGTCCGGCGCCCTCGGTGGCGGACGGGATACGGGACTGGGGGTGTGCCGAGGTGGGCGGCTGGGGGTGCGGGTGCGGGCGGGCCGAGGCCTCGGGGCGCTCGTCGGTCGCGGGGTCGGGGGGCGTGCCGAGGCGGCGTCGGCGTCCGGAGCCGCCGAGCGTGTTCGACTGCGCGGCGCCGACCTGCGGCTGAGCCTGCCCTTGGCCATGACCTTGGCCTTGGCCAGGACTTTGGCTTTGGCCAGGACTTTGTGGCCGGCCCGCTTCCGGGCGGCCCTTGGGCGCGGCCGACGGCGCGTGGGGGGAAGGTGCGCCGGCGGGCGGCGCGGTCTGCGGTACCGGCATCGGACCCGCCGCGGTGGCCGCCTGGCCGGGCGCCGGGGCCTGGGGCGGCAACGGGGGCTGTGGAGGCTGTGGTGCCTGGGGGATCCGGGCGTTCCTCGGCGGCTGCTGGCCGTGGCCCTGACCCGGTACGGACGTGCCGCCCTGCGGGCCGCGCTGCTGCTCGGCGGGCACCTGCTGGCCGAACGGCACGCCCTGCCCGAGGGTGCGCACGCTGATCGAGCGTCCCTGGGTCGAGTTGGGGTCCCCGGCAGGAGCCTCGGCGGGCAGCAGCTGTGCCGCTCGCGCCTGCGTACCGTGCGCGGGGGTGCCGTGCGCGGGGGTTCCCGCCGCGTGAGGGGTGCCGTGCGCCGGGGTGCCCGCCCCGTGCGGGGTGCCCTGAGCGGGTACGCCGCCGGGCGGAGTCGTGCCGTCGGGCCACGGCTGCGGTGCGGGCAGCGGGCCGGGCGCGGCGCCACCGCCACTCCGCTGGGGCTGCGGCGCGGTCTGGTCCTGGGGCCGACGGCCCCGACCGGGCGCAGACGCCTGCGGACCGGCCTCCGGCGTGTACGGGGCCTGCGGGGCCTGCGGGGCCTGCGGGGACTGCGGGGACTGCGGGGCTTGAGGAACCTGTGGGGCCTGCGCGGCCCGCGGCGCCTGGGCCGGCCCTCGGCGCGAACGGTGGCCCGTCGGCGCCTGCGTCGGATGGGGCTGCGGCGGCGTGTGGTCGTCGCCGCCTCGGCCCGCGGTCGCGGCGTGCTGCCCGGTGATCTCCTGCGCGGCCGCGTACTCCTGGCCCGCGGCATGACCGGCGGGGGCGTACCCCGCGACGTCCTGGCCCGGCGTGCGGTCGGCCGTGGCGGGCGGCAGCGCGAAGACGCGTCCACTGTTCGCCTCCTCCGCGGCGGCACGCTCCTTGGCGGCGGCCAGCGCACGGCGCGCCCGCCGTCCCGTGGGCCGCGTGGTGGGGTCGCCGTGCCCGGCCCCGGCCTCGACGGCGGCAAGCTCGGCGCCCGTGGAGGCGCCGGACGCCTCGGAAGAACCCGAAGCCAGCGCGGGCAGCGCGTGCTGTTCGCCGATCCGACGGGCCCGACGTCCGGTCGCCCCTTCGGCATCGGCGACGGGCACGCCCTGCGGTGGCACCGTCTCGCCCAACGCGGCAGATCCGGCCGCGTGTTCGGCCGCCGTCATCACGGCGCCCTCCGCGGCGCTCGGACGACCTCGCCGCCGCCCCGTACCGCCGGAAGCGCCGGACACGCCGGACACGCCGGACACGCCGGACACGCCACCGAACGTCTCCGAAGCGTCCGCCCCCACACCGGTACCGCTCTCCGGATCAGCGGTCACCGAACCGGAACCGAGCGTCTCCGAAGAGGCCGCCTCCGCCGCGCGCCGCCCCCTGCGTCGCCCCGTGCCCGTGCCGGTGCCGGTGCCCGTGCCCGTGCCGGTCGGCGACGCCACCGCGCCACCCTCCGTACCAACCGAAGAACCCTCAGAGGCTCCCGGAACAGCACTCTCCAGGAAGGAGTCCACCGAGGAACGCCGAGCCCGCCGACGCCCGCCACCACCGGAGCCGCCCATGGCCTGCTCGGGCACCATCACCGAACTACCGGGAAAAGCACCCGCCCCGGGGACGGCCCCCGCCGAAATCGCCCTCTCCGAAGAGCCCGAAGAACTCGAAGAGCCCGAAGAGCCCGAAGAGCCCGAAGAACTCGAAGAGCCCACAGCGGCCGAAGAGTCGCCTGCCTGCCCCCCACTCACCACACCCGTAGCGCCGCCCCCGGAACCACCGCTCTCCGAAGAGCCCGATCCCATCGGTACTTCGAGGACGTACGCACTGCCGCTCATGCCCGGCACCTCGTGCGTCTGGAGCACGCCGCCGTGCGCCCGCACGATGCCCCGCACGATCGGCTCGTGGACCGGGTCGCCCCCGGCGTAAGGCCCCCGAACCTCGATGCGGACCACCTCGCCGCGCTGGGCCGCGGCCACGACGATGGTGGAGTCGACGTAGCCACCCGCCGCGGCGACCCCGGCGACACCGGCACCGGAACCAGCACCCGCGCGCGTGTTGCCGGTCGCGTCGATGCCCGCGACGTCCGCGACGAGGTGGGCGAGCGCCGTGGCGAGGCGTTCCGGGTCGACCGTGAGCTCTATCGGCGGCGCGTGCACCGCGAACTGCGCGCGGCCGGGGCCGATCAGTTCGACCGCGCCCTCCACACCGGCGGCGACGACCGCGTCGAGCATGACCGTCGTACGGGAAAGCTGTTCGTCGCCCGCGTCGAGCCGCTGGAAGCCGAGGACGTTGTCGACGAGGGTGGTCATCCGGGCGTACCCGGCCGACAGGTGGTGCAGGACCTGGTTGGCCTCGGGCCACAGCTGGCCCGCGTCGTCCGAGGCGAGCGCGGCCAGTTCGCGGCGCAGCTCGTCCAGGGGCCCGCGCAGCGAGGAGCCGAGGACGGCGAGCAGCTGCTCGTGCCGCGCGGCCAGGGTGTCGTACCGCCCCTTCTCGCGTTCGGCGAGTTCCTCGAAGCGGTCCTTCTCGCGCTCGGCGAGCGCCGCGTACCGCTCCTGCTCGGCGGCGAGTTCCTCGGCCCGCTGCTCCTCGGCGGCCTCGATCTCGGCGGCGCGCCGCTCGGCGGCGGCGCGGATCTCGTCCTCGTGCCGGGCGAGCGCGGCCTCGTACTTCTCGTTCAGCTCGTCGTAGGGCCTGCGGTCGGTGAACGTCATCACCGCGCCGACCAGTTGGTCCCCGTCGCGCACCGGCGACGTCGTCAGGTCCACCGGCACCTTGGCGCCGCTCTTGGACCACAGGACCTGTCCGCGCACCCGGTGTTTGCGGCCCGAGCGCAGCGTGTCGGCGAGTGGGGACTCCTCGTACGGGAAGGGCTCGCCGTCGGCGCGCGAGTGCAGGACCAGCGGGTGCAGTTCCTGCCCGCCGAGGTCACTGGCCCGGAAACCCAGTATCTGGGCGGCCGCCGGGTTGACGAGGACGACCCGTCCGTCGGTGTCCGTGCCGACGACGCCCTCGGCCGCGGCCCGCAGGATCATCTCGGTCTGCCGCTGGGAGCGCGCGAGTTCGGCCTCGGTGTCCACCGTGCCCGAAAGGTCCCTGACGACCAGCATGAGCAGTTCGTCGCCGGTGTACCCATGGGCGTCGTACGCGGTCCTGCCGTCCTCCAGCGGGGAGCTGGTGACCTCGACGGGGAACTCGGTGCCGTCCGTGCGCCGTGCGGTCATCCGCGTCGGCTTGGTGCGCCCGCGCTCGTCGATGGTGTCCGGGCGCCGCATGGAGCCGGGGATGAGCCGGGAGTCGAACCCCGGCAGCAGATCGAGCAGACCGCGCCCGACGAGCGCGGTCCCGGGCGTTTCGAACGCCTCCAGCGCGATGGCGTTGGCGTTGACGACCGTGCCGTTGGCGTTGACCAGGACCAGCGCGTCCGGCAGTGCGTCGAGTATGGCTGCGAGGCGAGCAGCGCCTCGGGATGGCCTGCTGCTCACGACGACGCTTCCTCCCTGATTACCGCTTCTTGCCGACTCGCTCAGGCCATCTTGCCCCTCGGCCCGTGGCGTGTCACGGGAGGGAGTCTACGGGGAGTGGTTGCGCGCGCGACGCCGGATGCGAGGGAGGTCGCACGCAGAAGATGTGAGTTTTCCGTAGCCCCTGGTCACGCGGAGGTCGCGGGCCCCTGGTCACGCGGAGGTCGCGGGCCCCTGGTCACGCGGAGGTCGCGGGCAGCACCGGCACGAGGTTGTTCCACCGTGAGATCTCGCAGCCGTCGCTGCGCTTGTACGTGGCGTCGACGGGCCGGCCCTGCCAGGTGCCCGTGATGTGCGCGGTGGCGGGTCCGCCGTACTGCATCGTGCACATCGCGTCGCGCGGCACGGGGGCGAAGGGGTCCTTGCCCCAGCGCGTGACCTCGTGGAGCCGCTCGCACGCCTCGGCGGCCTGCGGATGGGTGCCGCCCGTCGGGTGACACTTCAGTACGTACGTTCCATCACCCGCGCCGCCCGAGTCGGTGACCGTCACGGTGAGCCGGTCGACCGGAGTCGGGACGGGCGCGGTGGCGTGGGCGGTGGCGGGTACGGCGGACAGCGCGGCGGCGGAGGCGACGGCGGTGAGGACGAGGCGACGCAGCATTTCTTTGCTCCACGGAGGACGGGGACGGGGACGGCGGACCGGGAGCGGCGGGCCCGCACACTCCGGAGCGGGCTCTCGGCCCGGACTCGTGGCGCGCGTGGGACTGCCGCTCTACCGCTCTAACGCCGGGCGGCGCGCTTCGTTGCGGTGCCGCTTAACGCTTTGCCCCGCGGGGCGTGGGACTAGTACCGTGGAGGCCACGATTGGTGACGAGCCGCCCGGCTGTGTCATCATCTGCACGCACCCCCCGCGCTCGCGCAGGTGTGCAAGCTGGAGGCGTCGCCTAGTCCGGTCTATGGCGCCGCACTGCTAATGCGGTTTGGGCCTTCAAGCCCATCGAGGGTTCAAATCCCTCCGCCTCCGCAGCTTGATCCGAAGCCCCGGTCCACTGGACCGGGGCTTCGGCGCGTCAGGGGAGGTGTGCGAACGCATGTCGCCCCGGAGGGTGTTTCCGCAGGTCACAAGGGGTCCGCCGAACGGATTTCACATGGCGGCGGCAGTCATGTAATGTTCTTCCTGTCGCCGCGAACGGGCCGAAGGGCCGGGAAGCGGAGACGAAAACAAAAGAAAAAACAAGCACTCGTAGCTTAACGGATAGAGCATCTGACTACGGATCAGAAGGTTGCAGGTTCGAATCCTGCCGAGTGCACATCAGACAAAAGGCCCCCGGAGATGATCCGGGGGCCTTTTGCGTTGTCGTCCGGCTCCGGGAGAACCAGTAGGGAGTTGCCGGCGTGGAGTGGCGTTGTGCGGGGCTCGGGTGGCCCGGGGGGCGGCCCGTGCTGCGGTGGGAGGGCGGCCGGGGCAGCGCCCTCGCGTACGGGACGGGTATCGGGTTCCGGGCCGTCGGTGAGCGGCGGTGCGTGGGGGCGCGGGGGAATCCGTGTCCCCTGCGGGCCGTCGTGCCGGGCAGGGCCACGCAGGCGCGCTGTCCGGAGTGCGCACGCCTTGACCGGGCGTTCTCGGTGGCGGCGGACGGCGTGCCCGACGACCCGCGTACGTACCGGGTGTATCTGGCGTGGTTCGGGCCGGGGCTGGTCAAGGTCGGGATCACGGCCGAGGAGCGGGGCGGCGCACGGCTTCTGGAGCAGGGGGCGGTGGCGTTCTGCTGGCTCGGCCGGGGGCCGTTGATGGCGGCCCGGCGCACCGAGGAGCTGTTGCGGGCGGCCCTCGGGGTGCCGGACCGGGTGCCGTATGCGCGCAAGCGGGAGGTGCGGGGGGCGCTGCCCGCGTGGGCGGACCGGGCGCGGGAGCTGGACGAGCTGTACCGGCGGGCCGTGGGGCTCGACGGGTGGGCGGAGACGCTGGAGCGGGTGGCGTTCGAGGCGGTCGATCATTCGGGGGCGTTCGGGCTCGGCGCGGGCGGTGGAGCGGCGGCTGGGACGGTCGTCGGGGCAGTCGCTGGGGTGGTCGATGAAGTGGTGCGGGAGTTGATCGATGGCGGGGTGGTCGCGGGGCGGCTGATCGCCGCGGCTGGGCCCGACCTCCATATGGAGGTCGCGGGCGGGGGCGTGCTGGTGGTCGACACGCGGTTGCTCGCGGGGTGGGAACTGGTGGCGGCGGACGCGGAGGCGGGCGTCACTGTGCCGGTGTACGCGGTGGGGGGCGGGGGCGAGGGCCGGGGAGGAAGTGGGGGCGCGGGTGGAGGTGTTGAGCAGGACGGGCTCTTCTGAGGGGCGGTGGGTCGGAGCCCGGGGTACGAGCGCGGGGATGTCGGCCGGGTGGCCAAGCCTGCCTCGCCGCGCGGCCGTTGGGTGCGGGGTGGCGGAAAGGGATGGACGTGCGGTTCTGTACGGGAACGAACGCCGCCCTGGTCTCCGCGATCGGCTGAGGGCGATTTTTCTCAGGGAATTCACAGGCTTGCGCAAGAGTGCTCTCAGAGGCGTGCCACAGCCTGTGGCGCATGACCATGACCTCGCCTCAGGCGCTTACCGAACCGCTCAGGCCGGACGGGGGACCCGTCCGCGTGCTCGTCGTGGACGACGAGGTGTCGCTCACCGATCTGCTGTCCATGGCGCTGCGTTACGAGGGCTGGCAGATCCGCAGCGCCGGTGACGGCGCGGGCGCGGTGCGGGCGGCCCGTGAGTTCCGGCCCGACGTCGTGGTGCTCGACATGATGCTGCCCGACATGGACGGCCTCGCCGTACTCGGCAGGCTGCGCCGCGAGATGCCCGACGTACCCGTGCTGTTCCTGACCGCGAAGGACGCGGTGGAGGACCGTATCGCCGGGCTCACGGCAGGCGGCGACGACTACGTCACCAAGCCGTTCGGCCTGGAGGAGGTCGTGGCGCGGCTGCGCGGGCTCATCCGGCGCGCGGGCGCCGCGGACAAGCGAGGCGAGGCCACCCTGGTGGTGGGCGATCTGACGCTGGACGAGGACAGCCACGAGGTGACGCGGGGCGGGGTCTCCATCCACCTCACCGCCACCGAGTTCGAGCTGCTCCGCTACCTCATGCGCAATCCGCGGCGCGTGCTCAGCAAGGCGCAGATACTCGACCGGGTCTGGAACTACGACTTCGGCGGCCAGGCCAACGTCGTCGAGCTCTACATCTCGTACCTGCGCAGGAAGATCGACGCCGGACGTGAGCCGATGATCCACACGCGGCGAGGAGCGGGGTACCTGATCAAGCCCGCCGTTCCCGTCTCCGTGTGAAGCGACTCGAAGCAGCAAGCTCGTAGCGACGCGGCCCTCGACCTCCCCTCTCCGGGAAACACCGATCTCCCCCTCCGGGAAACGCCGATCTCCCCTCTCCGGGGAGCACCCATCTCCCCTCTCCGAAAATCCCTGTACGCCGTACAGGGAGTTGTTCTACGGTGTACGACGCACCCGCACCTCGTACACCGTAGAACTGAGATCCCGTAGAACCGGAGAGGGAGGCCCGCATGACGGCGACGACCCCCGAGACCCCGACCGCCGCCGAACGGCGGCACCCGCAGCGCTGGCTGATCCTCGGCGTCATCTGCCTGGCCCAACTCACCGTGCTGCTCGACAACACCGTCCTCAGCGTCGCGATCCCCTCCCTCACCCGGGAGCTGGACGCGTCGACCTCGGACATCCAGTGGATGATCAACGCGTACTCGCTGGTCCAGTCGGGTCTGCTGCTCACCGCGGGCAGCGCCGCCGACCGCTACGGCCGCAAGAAGATGCTCGCGGCGGGGCTCGCCCTCTTCGGCATCGGCTCGCTCGCGGCGGGACTCGCGCAGAGCTCCGGGCAGCTGATCGCCGCCCGCGCGGGCATGGGCATCGGCGGCGCGCTGCTCATGACCACCACGCTCGCGGTCGTCGTGCAGATCTTCGACGACGCGGAGCGCGTGAAGGCGATCGGTCTCTGGGCCACCATCAACTCCCTCGGGTTCGCGGCGGGCCCGCTGCTCGGTGGCTTCATGCTCGACCACTTCTGGTGGGGTTCGATCTTCCTGATCAACATCCCCGTGGCGCTGATCGGTCTCGCCGCGGTCGTCAAGTTGGTCCCGGAGTCCAGGAATCCCCATGGCGACCGCCCCGACCTGCTCGGCGCGCTGCTCTCGACGATCGGCATGGCCACGGTGGTCTACGCGATCATCTCCGGGCCCGGACACGGCTGGACGTCGGCGCAGGTACTGGTCTCCGCCGCCGTCGGAATCCTCGTGCTCTGCGCGTTCGCGCTCTGGGAGCTGCGCATCCCGTATCCGATGCTGGACATGCACTTCTTCCGGAACCAGCGCTTCGTCGGCGCGGTGGCGGGCGCGATCCTGGTCTCCTTCGGGATGGGCGGCTCGCTCTTCCTCCTCACCCAGCACCTCCAGTTCGTGCTCGGCTACGAGCCGTTGGAGGCGGGGCTGCGCACGGCGCCGCTCGCGGTGACCATCGTGGCCCTGAACCTTGCCGGTGTCGGCGCGAAGCTGCACGCCAGGATGGGCACGCCCGTCACGATCATGTCCGGCATGAGCCTGCTCGCCGCGGGCCTCGCGGCCATAGCGGTGCTCGGCGGCGACAACTACAACGGCCTGCTGTTCGGCCTGATCGTCATGGGCGCGGGCATCGCGCTGGCCATGCCCGCCATGGCCAACGCCATCATGAGCGCCATCCCGCCGGAGAAGGCGGGCGTGGGCGCGGGCGTCAACGGCACGCTCGCGGAGTTCGGCAACGGCCTCGGCGTGGCCGTGCTCGGCGCGGTCCTCAACTCCCGTTTCGCCACGCTGGTCGCGGTCTCCGCCGCGTCGTTCCCGGCGGCCATGGCGGCAGCGAAGTCGGCGGGCGAGCGCGAACGGATCGCCGACGCGTTCTCCTCGGGCCTGGAGACGAGCCAGCTGGTGGGCGCGGCGGCGGTGTTCGCCGGAGGCGTCCTCGCGGCCGTGTTGCTGCGCAGGGCGGAGAGGGCAGGATCCGTGGGTAAGACAGCGGCATAGCATCAGGGGGAGGCCGGACCGCCCGGTTCCGGGCCGTCCGGCCTCCCACGCCGCCCCAGCCGGAGGCGACCGCTCCGGGCTTGAGGACCAACGAGGAAGGTGCGCCATGGCGAAGGCAGCCGGCCGCACGAAGCACACGGCGCGGACGAGCGTCTGGCTGCGGACCAGGGCCCCTCGCGGCGGCGGCCGCAAGGGCGACCAGCCGAGCGGCCTCGACGTGGAGCGCATCACCGCGGCCACGGTCCGGCTCCTGGACGCGGAGGGGCTCGACAAGTTCTCCATGCGCAGGCTCGCCGGGGAGCTGAACGTCACGGCGATGTCCGTCTACTGGTACGTGGACACCAAGGACGACCTGCTCGAACTCGCCCTGGACGCGGTGTGCGGCGAGATGCGGCTGCCCGCCACGGAACCCGCCACGGAACCCGGCACAGAGGCGGGGCCGCAGGCCTGGCGCGAGCGGCTCCGCGCGCTGGCGGAGGAGTACCGGGCGGTGCTGATCCGCCATCCGTGGATCTCGCCGCTGGTCGGCAGATACCTCAATCTGGGCCCGAACTGGCTGGCGTTCGCCCTGGCCATCCAGAACGCGGTGCGTGACACCGGGCTTCCGGCATACATGCAGAACGGCGCGATCTCGGCGGTCTTCCAGTTCGTGTACGGCTTCGGGACGATCGAGGGCCATTTCATCGCGCGGTGCGCGGAGGCGGGGATGTCGCAGGAGGCGTACTACCGCGAGGCGGTCGGGGCCGTGCGCGACGAGCTCGCGGGGCACGGGCTGCTGGAGAGCGCGGACGAGCTGATGGCGGCGCGGGACGGTGACACGGTCGAGGAGATGTGGGAGAGGGACTTCACGATCGCCCTCGATCTGATGATCGCGGGCATCGAGACCCTCCTGTCCCGCTCGTGACCCGACCGTGCCCCGCCGCCCGGTTCAAGGGCGGCCGTGCTCAGCCCGCCTGCGGCAGGCCGTCCCCCTGGACTGCCTGGATGTCCAGCTCGACCTTGAGCGTCGTGCCGATCGCCGAGATGCCCGCCTGGACCACCTGGTTGTAGTTCATGGCGAAGTCCTCGCGGCGCAGCTCGGCCGTGGCGCGGAAGGCGGCGCGCGTGCCGCCCCACGGGTCCGCGCCGGTGCCGAGGTAGCTGAGCTCCAGATCGACCGGGCGGACGACCCCGTGCATGCCCAGTTCACCGTGGACCGTCCACCGGTCGGTGCCGGAGGGCGTCAGACCGTTCGAGCGGTACGTGATCTCCGGGTACTGCTCGACGTCGAGGAAGTCCGCCGACTTCAGGTGGCCGTCCCGCATTCCGTTGCCCGTGTCGATCGAGGCCGACCGGATGACGGCTTCGACGCGGGACTTCTCGACGTCCTCGGCGATCTCGATCCGTCCGCCGAACTCCGTGAACCGCCCGTGCACACTGGTGATCCCGAGGTGCTGGGCGACCGCGCCCACCGTGGAGTGCGCCGGGTCGACGGTCCACGGTCCGGGCGGCGGCAGCTCCGTGCCGCCCTGCCGGGCGAGGACGACGTTGCCGACCTCGGCACGGCCGCTCGCGGTGACGAGCGCGGTGGAGGCGACGGGCGCGTACCCGACGGCGGTGACGATGACGGTGTAGGGCCCGGCGGCGAGCGCCGTCCCGTCCCGTACGGCGCCTTCGTCGTCCGCCTCGGCCCGCAGTACCTGCGTCCCGGTCATGTCGGTCACCGTGACGACCGCGTGGGGCACGGCCCAGCCGTCACGCGTGCGGATCCGAGCGTTGAGTGCCATCCCGTTTTCTCCTTGCCGGGCTCCCGTTCCGGAAAGCCCCAAAGTCCAAGCTCACGTTCACGCTGTACATACGGAACGGATGACCCCCGGCGGCGGTGACCGGCCGTCCCCTGCCGTGAACGTCACCGCCGGCCCGGGGGCCCTTTCCGCAACCGGCCCGGTGCCGCGCTTCCGCTCGGAGCGCGGCACCGGGCCGGGGCCGGTCACTCGCCCGGGTGGGCGAGCTCGATGTCGTGGCCGTCGATGCCGCTGCCGGCCACCGTCAGGCCCGTGGCCACCGGCGGGTACCCGGTCGCGATGACCGTGTACTCCCCGCTGTCCAGGTCGGTGAAGGCGTACGCGCCGTCCGCACCGGTGGTCGCGGTGGCGACCACGTTGCCCGCGGCGTCCACAAGCGTGACGCGGGCGTCGTTCAGCGCCGCGCCGCCCGCCCGCACGGTGCCGAGCACCCGCGCGCCGGAGTTCAGCTCGACCTCGACCCGGGTGACCCCGGTGCCGCCGACCTCGACGGGCAGGGCCATCGGCCGGTGGCCCGCGGCGTTCACCGCGATGGTGACGGTGCCGGGGACCAGCTCGGCGAAGGTGAACTCGCCCTGCTCACCGGAGAGCCCGGTGGCCAGGACGTCACCGCGTACGTCGGTCACGATGACCATCGCACCGCTGACGGGCAGCTTGCTGTCGGCGTCGCGGACGAGTCCGCTCAGCCCGCTGGTGCCGCTGAGGAGGATGTCGTACGCCAGCGCGTCCTCGCCCACGACCACGGTCGAGGCCTGCGGCTGGAAACCGTCGGCGGAGGCGATGAGCACGTACGACCCGGCGCCGGGCGCGTCCACGGTGTAGGCACCGTCGCCCTGCGCGACCGCGCGGCCCAGCTGCCGTCCCCCGAGGGAGATCAGCGTGACGGCGGCCTGCGGAACCGGCACGCTCTCGGCGCCGCGGACGTAGCCGTGGACCGGGATGCCGCCCGTGACGGGCGGCAGGCCGCCCGCTCCCGCTCCGGCTTCCGTGGCGGACGCCGCTGCGGCGAGGCGCTGCGTGCCCTCGGGACCGGCCTCGTTGTGCGAGGCGACGGAGGCGAGGACGGGCTGCTCGGCGGTGGGCGCCGTCGACGCGGTGGCCGTGGCGGCCGGGGTGGCCGTGGCGTCGGCCGGAGCCGCGCCGTCCGTGGCCCCTGCCGCGGCCTGCGCGAGGCCGCCCGACGTACGCAGCGGAACCTCCTTGATGAAGATCGTGATCAGGAAGGCGATCAGCGCCAGCGGCGCGGCGATCAGGAAGACGTCGGCGATGCCGTGCCCGTACGCGCTCTCCATCACCGTGCGGAACGGCTCCGGGATCTTGTCCAGGTCGGGGATGCCGCCGCCACCGGTGCCGCCGTGGCCGAACTGCGCGGCCGCCTTCGGACCGAGGTCGGTGATGCCGTCCTTGACGTAGTCGGTGATGCGCGTGGACATGATCGCGCCGAGCGCCGAGACACCCATCGCACCGCCCAGGGAGCGGAAGAAGGTGACGGTGGAGCTGGCGGAGCCGAGGTCCTCGGGGGCGACCTGGTTCTGCGTGCAGAGGACCAGGTTCTGCATCATCATGCCGATGCCGAGACCCATCAGGGCCATGAAGATCGCGATGTGCCAGTACTCGGTGTCGTACCGGATGGTGCCGAGCAGGCCGAGGCCCGCCGTCACCAGTGCGCCACCGCTGACCAGCCACGCCTTCCACTTGCCGGTCTTGGTGATGACCTGGCCGGAGACGGTCGACGAGACGAAGAGTCCGCCGATCATCGGGATGGTCATGACACCGGACATGGTCGGGGACTCGCCCCGCGCCAGCTGGAAGTACTGGCTGAAGAACACCGTGCCCGCGAACATCGCGACACCCACGAAGAGCGAGGCGAGCGAGGCGAGCGTGATGGTGCGGTTGCGGAAGAGCCGCAGCGGAATGATCGGCTCGGCGGCCTTCGACTCGATGAGTACGAAGAGCAGTCCGAGGACGATCGAGCCGCCGACCATGGCGGCGGTCTGCCAGGACATCCAGTCGTACTTGTCACCGGCGAAGGTGACCCAGACGAGGAGCAGGCAGACGGCGGCGCTGATGAAGAAGGCGCCGGCCCAGTCGACCTTCACGTCGCGCTTGACGACGGGGAGCTTCAGGGTCTTCTGCAGGACGATCAGCGCGATGATCGCGAAGGGCACGCCGACGTAGAAGCACCAGCGCCAGCCGAGCCACGAGGTGTCGGTGATGACACCGCCGAGCAGCGGACCGCCGACGGTGGCGACGGCGAAGGTGGCGCCGAGGTAGCCGGAGTACCGGCCGCGCTCGCGCGGGGAGATCATCGCGGCCATGACGATCTGGGCGAGGGCGGAGAGACCGCCGACGCCGATGCCCTGCACAACGCGGCAGGCGATCAGCATCCCGGCGCTCTGCGAGAGACCGGCGACGATCGAACCGCCGACGTAGATGATCAGGGCTATCTGGACCAGGGCCTTCTTGCTGAAGAGGTCCGAGAGCTTGCCCCACAGGGGCGTCGTCGCGGTCATGGCGAGCAGCGACGCGGTGACGACCCAGGTGTAGGCGGACTGGCCGCCGCCGAGGTCGCCGATGATTTCGGGCAGGGCGTTGGAGACGATCGTCGACGACAGGATCGCCACGAACATGCCTAGCAGCAGCCCGGACAGCGCTTCCATGATCTGCCGGTGCGTCATCGGAGCGTTCTCACCGGGGTGGGAGTGATGGGCTCCGTGCTTGGCATGGCTGCCCCGCACACCGGCTGGTGTGGTTGTTGCCATGGATTTCCTCTTCTTACGCGGGTGTACGGGTGGTCTCTGACGTGATCTGCACGTCGGGTGTCTGCACGGCGGGCGTCTGCACGTCGTGTGTCTGCACCTCGTGGGGAAGCCGGACCGCAGCCGTGCGGCAGTCCCCGAAGCTGTCGCGCAGGCGCCCGAGCAGCGTGCTGAGCTGGACGACCTCTTCGTCGCTCCAGTCATGCAAGTAATGGGTGAGCGTCCGGATGGAGAGCTCGGAGAGCTCGTCCACCTTGGCCTTGCCGTCGGGCGTGAGCCGCAGGATCCGGGAGCGCTTGTCCGCGGGGTCGGGATCGCGGACGATCCACTCCTTCTCCGCGACATGGGCGACGTGCCGGCTGGTCACCGACATGTCGACGGCGAGCAGCTCCGCCAGCCTGCTCATCCGCATCGCGCCGTGGCGGTCGAGCAGGACGAGTACGGCGGCGGATCCGCCGGGGCAGTCGTGGGGGAGACCCCGGCCGAGACCGCGCTTCACGGCACCGATGGCGCTGAGCTGTCGGGCCAGCTCCTCGTACTGACGTTGCGCGGCCACGGCACCTCCTCTATTTGTTGCTTAGGGCAACGATAGAAGAAGTTGGTTGCCGCAGGCAAACTAAAAGTCGGGCGGCGCGCTAAAGAGTCGGCAAAGGTCTGGAAGCTCGCGCGTAAAGGCGCTGGCCAGTGGGGGTTGGGCGGGGGGTGGTGGATTCGCTAGGGTCCTGCTTCATGGCACACAACCCCCAGGGACCTCAGGGCAACAACCCCGACCCCGCCGGTAGTACGCAGATGTTCCGCGCCTTCGTCGACGAGGCGCCGCAGTCGCAGGGGCGGAGGCAGCAGGCGGCGACTTCTTCCGGCCCACGGGTGGGTCTGATCGTGGGCGTGGTGCTGGCGATCTTGGTTGTGGCGGGTGTGGCTTGGCTGGCGCTTTCTTAGGGCGGGGCGCCTTGAGCGGTTCCGGGGCGCGGTCGTTGGGGGGCGTTCCATTCTTGGCTGCGGCGCCGCGGGGCCCCTTGGGCGGGTGGGCGTTCCGTTTCCGGCTGCTGCGCCGCGGGGCTTGAGCGCGCAGTTCCCCGCGCCCCTTAGTTAGACCCGCCGCCTGGCTACCGGATTGCTCGGCCCCCCTTCGGCCCTTCAGGGGCGCGGGGAACTGCGCAAAGCCACGGTGGGGCCCGCTGGACGTGGGGCGGATCGAAGGGTCCCTCAGGGGCGCGGGGAACTGCGCGAAAAGCCACGGTGGGGGCCACACGACGTGAGGCGGATCGAAGGCTCCCCAGGGGCGCGGGGAACTGCGCGAAAGCCACGGTGGGCCCGCACCGGACGTGAGGCGGATCGAAGGCTACCTCCAGTCGACCGAGACGTCCCGCGTCTCCACCCGCATCCCCAAAGGCACCCGCCACGCGTCAACACACACCGTCCAGCCCCGCTCCCGCTTCCGCCCGGGATCGATCGGCGCCGGCAGCTTCACGGTCGACTCGATCGTGGCCCAGTCCACACCGAGCCCCCCGATGACGTGCGTACCGAAGGTGACAGTCCCCGACCGCACCGGCGAACCCCCGGTGTTCCGGAAGGTGACCGTCACCTCCTCGCACCAGCGCTTGTCCGCAGGACTCCGCTCCGGATCGCCGACCTTCAGCACGGCGGGCCCCCGCGGGGGCGAAGTACCGGTCCCCGGATCCGTGGCCGGAGGCGGGGACTGGGGCGGAGACGGAGGTGCCGGAGACGATGGCGCACCGGCGCCGCTCCCCGAACCCGTACCTGCACCAGTACCAGTACCCGTACCCGTACGACCGGAACGCGCGCCACCCTCACCGGCCGACGCGCGCGCACCTTCCTGGCCCCTACCCACGGGCCCCGAACCACCGCTACCGGCAGGCGACTTCCCGCCCGAGCCGCCCTCTCCCGAGGCGGAAGTGGACGGTACGCCACCGTCACCCCCACCGTCACGACCACCCTTCGCGCCGCCATCCAGCGGCACCAGCCTCACTTCACCGCTCGGCCCCACGGCCTTCCCCGCCCCGGGCCCCCGCCCAGGGCCCGCCCCGGCCGCCACATAGCCCTCGCCGCTGTCACCACCGCAGGCGGACAGCAGGCCACCCAGGCAGACGGCGGCGGCACCGACGCCGAGCACGTTCAGAACACCACGTCGACCACGTCGCATTGCGGCAGTGTGGCTGACGGGCCGTCAATTAGGAACCCCGTCAGCACCACGCGCCATCCGGAGGCGACTCAGTCCGAGATGAGCCCCTCACGCAACTGCGCCAGCGTCCGCGTGAGCAGGCGGGAGACGTGCATCTGCGAGATGCCGACCTCCTCGCCGATCTGCGACTGCGTCATGTTGGCGAAGAAGCGCAGCATGATGATGCGGCGCTCGCGCGGCGGCAGCTTGGCGAGCAGCGGCTTGAGGGATTCGCGGTACTCCACGCCTTCCAGAGCCGTGTCCTCGTACCCGAGGCGGTCCGCCAGGGAGCCCTCGCCGCCGTCGTCCTCGGGGGCCGGGGAGTCGAGCGAGGATGCGGTGTAGGCGTTGCCCACCGCGAGCCCGTCGACCACGTCCTCCTCGGACACCCCGAGTGCCAGGGCGAGTTCGGGGACGGTCGGTGAGCGGTCGAGCCGCTGGGCCAGCTCGTCGCTGGTCTTGGTCAGCGCGAGCCGCAGCTCCTGGAGGCGGCGCGGCACCCGCACCGACCAACTGGTGTCCCGGAAGAAGCGTTTGATCTCACCCACGACCGTCGGCATCGCGAACGTCGGGAACTCCACGCCGCGTTCGCAGTCGAAACGGTCGATCGCCTTGATCAGGCCGATCGTGCCGACCTGGACGATGTCCTCCATCGGCTCGTTGCGACTGCGGAAGCGGGCCGCCGCGTACCGCACGAGTGGGAGGTTGAGCTCGATGAGCGTGTCGCGTACATAGACGCGCTCCGGGCTGTCCTGGGCGAGCGTGGCGAGCCGCAGGAAGAGGGAGCGGGACAGGGTCCGGGTGTCGATGGCTTCCGGGGCCGATGAGCTGTGAAGCGCGTCGGGCGCGGATTCGCTCGGGCTCTTCGTGAGCGTGAGCGTGAGCACCTTCGAGCTGCCCTGGTCTGCGGACATGCCACCCCCTTGAGGTCGCGGACGGTCGCGGCGGGCGCTCCCGTCGGAGGAACGCAGCCTCCACCTGAATACCGGAGGTGGGGCTACGGCAAACGCGGTTCCAGCAGAATGTCACATGTCGGCAACACGCTGTAGTTACTTGTCGACAAACAAGGGTGACATCCGTGCAGGAAAGAGGGGGTCTGGGGCTTTTCGGCGACGGGTGCCGTCGGGAACGGCTCCGACGGCACTCCACTCGATACGGTTACGCCTCGATCCGATTTGCGGACCGAAGGCGTGCGAAGCTCCGGGCCAGCAACCTCGACACATGCATCTGGGAAACGCCCAGTTCGGCGCTGATCTGTGACTGCGTCAGATTGCTGTAGTAGCGCAGGAGCAGGATCCGCTGCTCGCGCTCGGGCAGTTGGACGAGGAGGTGGCGTACGAGATCGCGGTGCTCGACGCCGTCGAGCGCGGGGTCCTCGTAGCCGAGCCGGTCGAGCAGGCCCGGCAGCCCGTCGCCCTCCTGGGCGGCCTCCAGCGACGTCGCGTGGTACGAGCGTCCTGCCTCGATGCAGGCGAGCACCTCGTCCTCGGTGATGCGCAGCCGCTCGGCGATCTCCGCGGTCGTCGGCGAGCGCCCGTGGGCGGTGGTGAGGTCCTCGGTCGCGCCGGTGACCTGCACCCACAGCTCGTGCAGTCGCCGGGGTACGTGGACGGTGCGGACGTTGTCGCGGAAGTACCGCTTGATCTCGCCGACCACGGTCGGCATCGCGAAGGTCGGAAACTGCACCCCGCGCTCCGGGTCGAACCGGTCGATGGCGTTAATGAGCCCGATGGTGCCGACCTGGACGACGTCCTCCATCGGCTCGTTGCGGCTGCGGAAGCGGGCGGCCGCGTACCGGACGAGGGGGAGGTTGGCCTCGATGAGCGCGCCGCGCACCCGGCCGTGCTCGGGGCTGCCCGGCTCCAACTCCTTGAGCTGGCCGAAGAGCACCTGCGTGAGGGCGCGGGTGTCGGCGCCCCTGGTGCTCCCGGAGCCCGGGCCCGAGCCTGACCCCGAGCCAGAGCCCGAGCCCGGTGAGATCTTGGCGGGCGGAGTCTCCTCGGACGCAGCCTTCGCGGGTGGAGCTTCGGGCGCAGTACTGGCCGGCACGGGCAACGCCACCCCTTCTCAGACAGGCACGGTCAAGCTCGGTCGACCTCGGTCAACTCATCCGTCAAAAGCGGTCATAGCATCACAAGACATGTGCACTGTGTGCAAGCACCCCATAGCTACGTGTTGAGGAGCGGCAAGGGTCGCGGGGTGGCCCCGGCGCACGACACGGAACGGCCCCGCACCGGCGTGGTGCGGGGCCGTTCGGGACCTGGGATCGGAAACCTGGGATCGGAAGCCTGGAAGGGGCGGTCAGAACTCGTAGTCCGCGATGACCCACGTGGCGAACTCGCGCCACAGCGCCACGCCCGCCTGGTGCGCCGGATGCTCGATGTACCGCTTCAGCGCATCGGTGTCCTCGACCGCCGAGTTGATGGCGAAGTCGTACGCGATGGGGCGGTCGGTGATGTTCCAGTCGCACTCCCAGAAAGTGAGCTCCGGGATCTGCTCGCCAAGGGCGCGGAACGCCTCGACGCCCTCGACCACACGCGGCTCGTCGCGCCGCACACCGTCGTTGAGCTTGAAGAGGACCAGATGGCGGATCACGGGCACTCCTTGGAGAGGGCTGGGCTTTGGTGACGCGGCGGCCGGGAGCGCCGGCGGCCGGAAGTCTTGGCGGCGGCTGCTCAGTCCTTGCCGCCGTTGGCGACCCACGTCATGAAGTCACCGATGCTTCGAGCGGCACTCGAAACGCCTTCGAACCCTATCTGGACGTAGTCCGCGGCCTTGGCCGGGTCGGTGATGATCACATAGAGCACGAAGACGACCACGACGAAGAGGCCGACCTTCTTCCACTGCACTGCCACGTCCCTGGCCTCCCCAATTGCCCGCGCCCCGTGTGACCCCTGTGACGGCGGTGAGTCTAACCCGGACCGGACTCACGGGGCTTTTAGGGACCAACGGCCCGGCAGCAGAGGCCCTTTGCCCGCGCCGACCGGGTGGCACGGGGCGCAGGATTGATGGTGAGCCCGGCGGATCTGGCAGGAATCCACGGGCGAGGGACCGGCCCTACTGCGGGGTCCGCGCCGTCTGCTTCCCCCCGACGGCGGCGCTGACTGAGGGACCGGTCCTCGTCGGGGGGAGCGGCTTGTCCCCCCGATGCCGCTTCCCCCGTCCTTGCGGGAGAGAGCCCCGGCGCCCAGGAGGTGCCGGGGTTCTTCGCGTGCGCACGTGTGCCTGCGCACGTACGCGTGTGCACGCGCGTCCTCGTATCCCCCCGGGTGTACGACGAAGGGCCCGTCCAGCTGGACGGGCCCTTCGTATCGAGCGGTAGCGGTGGGATTTGAACCCACGGAAGGGGGTTACCCTTCACTCGCTTTCGAGGCGAGCTCCTTCGGCCGCTCGGACACGCTACCGAGAGGAACTCTAGCCCAAAGTGGCCCGTGTTCTGAAATCCGTTTGGCCGCCCCCCGGGATCACCGCCGGTATCACGGTTCGTAGCACCGCCCGTACCACCGCCGTATCACCGCCGTATCACCGTTCACCGTTTCCGGAAGAACTCCGTCAGCTGCGTGGCGCACTCGTCCGCGAGGACTCCCTGGATGACCTCGGGGCGGTGGTTGAGCCGTCGGTCGCGTACGACGTCCCAGAGGGAGCCCACCGCTCCGGCCTTCTCGTCGAGAGCCCCGTAGACGACCCGGCCCACGCGGGACTGCACGATCGCGCCGGCGCACATCGTGCAGGGCTCCAGCGTCACGACGAGCGTGCAGCCGGTCAGCCGCCACTCGCCGAGCCCGGCCGCGGCCCGGCGAAGGGCGAGCACCTCCGCGTGGGCGGTCGGGTCGCCGGCCGCCTCGCGTTCGTTGTACCCCGTGGCGAGCACCGTCGTGCCGTCCGGGGACAGCACGACGGCGCCGACGGGAACGTCGCCACCCCCGGCGGCCAGCTCGGCCTCGGCGAGAGCGAGCCGCATGGGCGCCCGCCAGCGGTCGCGTACGGGATCCTGCCCGGTGAAAGGCACCTCGGGATCGGGATCGGGATCGGGGTCGGTCGGAGTGATGGAGTCGGTCATGGGGCCGGTCATGGGGTCGGTCGGGTCGTTCACACGGGGAACCTAGCGGACGGTTTCGAGCACCTCCGCCGCCCCGAGGATCTCGGCGATCTCGTTGAGCGCGTCACCGCTCCGCAGACCGAGCAGATCCTTCTCGGGCACCCCGAGGTCGGAGAGGATCCCCGTGTCGCCCACCGGCCCGGCCACGGCCCCCGACGTACCGGGGACCTCCTCCGTCTCCGGTACGGAGTCGGAGGGCGCCTCGGGTTCGCCGTCCTCCGTGCCGTCCAGGTCGAGGGCGTCCAGGTCGGTCGCCCCGTCGTCGTCCGGATCGCGGCCGAGCATCTCGTCGGTGAGCAGGATCTCCCCGTACGAGCTGCGGGCGGCCGCGGCCGCGTCCGACACGTAGATACGAGGGTCCTCCTCACCGTCCACGCGGACGACGCCGAACCACGCGTCCTCCTGTTCGATGAAGACGAGCACTGTGTCGTCGTCGTAGTCGACCGTGGCCTCACGGGCCAGGTCGGCCAGATCCGACAGGGTCTCCACATCGTCGAGCTCCGTGTCGCTCGCTTCCCACCCGTCTTCGGTGCGCGCGAGCAGTGCGGCGAAGTACACCGTGACTCTCCCACTGGTCATAGGCAGTGCCGGTTGGCGGTTTGGGGTCCCCCCGGCGAGGTCGGGGAGCGGGGAATGCTGCTGCCAAGCCCCGCCCATTCGGAATCGTGGCAGAAACGGCGCCGTCAGGAGAGGTCTTCCGCGCGCTGTGTTCCGCGTCGCGTTCTCCGGGAGCCTCCGTCGGGCCGTCACCGGGCCTTCCTCGGACGTGCGGTACCGGGCGCCCAGGGGGCGGCCGACGAGGCGGCTACCAGCGGAACGTACGCATGCGCATCTGCTGGCGCATGCGCGCCGCCCGGGCGCGGCGCGGCTTCACGCGGTCGCGCAGCTCGATGGCCTCGGTGCGTTCGCGCAGGAACTGGGCACGGCGCCTGCGGCGCTCGGTGTCGTTCTCGTCGTCCGGTTTGCGCTCCGCCATGGGCCAACACCACCTCAGTCCGTACGTCCCCACCTTCCCCCGTCCGGCTGCGTTGATGCCAGCGAGAGGCGCGGGGGTCCGGCCCGGTTACTGTTGATGGCATGCGGATCCACGTCGTCGACCACTCGACAACTCGTTAGAGCACAAGAGCGGGTCAGAGAGGCTAGGTAGTGCCCATGTCACCTGCAAGAACGAGCCGAGATGGCGGACCCGTCCGCATCCTTGCGGCTCTCCGTATCTCCCTGGACGACGACGCCAGCACGTCCATCGAGCGGCAGCACGAGAAGCGGAAGGACTGGTTTCGCCGAAATCCGTGGGCCCGTCTCGTCCACGTGACCGAGGACCGTTCGGTATCCGGCGCCATAGACCTCAAGGACAGGCCGGAGCTTGGCCCCTGGCTGGCTGAGGACAAGCGAGACGAGTGGGATGCCATCTGGATCAGCACCCAAGACCGTCTGGGCCGTGATGACCTCCACTTCATGGCGTTCGTCAAGGACGTCATGGACTGGAAGAAGGGCGTGTTCGTCGAGGACGACCCTTCCTTCGACCTCACGACCGAGACCGGGCGCCTGATTGCCTACGCCAAGGCGACCCAGGCGGCGGGGGAACTGCGGAAGATCAGGCAACGCGCCCTCGACTCCCGTGACTACCTCCGACGCAACGGTATGTGGGCAGGCGGCAACCTTCCCTTTGGATACAAGCCGATCCCGATCCAGGTTGGGGACAAGATCCATTACAAGCTGGTTCAGGAGTCGACCTACGCCAAGATCTTTCGAGAGGTAGCGCGCCGTGTCCTGAACGGGGAGCCGCTACGGAAGATCGCTGCTGATCTGAACGAACGGGCAATCCTGACTTGGCGAGACTACGAGGGCACCCTTCCGGCGCTCCCAGGTACCAAGAAGAGGCAGAGGGAACCGCAGGGGATCCAGTGGCACCCGTCGACCCTTAGTCGTCAGTTCCAGAAGCTCTCTTGTGTGGGACAGCTTGAGCACACCGACAAGGAGACCGGCCGAGTCCGGGTAGTCGAGCTGGACAACGGGGACCCGGTGACGTTCACGGCAGAACCGATCTTCACCGAGGCCGAACGCACAGAGATCCTGGACAAAATCGGGGAGCGGGCCTCTAAGCCGCAGCGGGCGCGTAGGGATGTGGCCCGGCTGAGTGGAGTGGGGAGGTGTGGCACCTGCGGCCAGAGGGCCACCGTCAACCGCGTCACGCACAAGCTCAAGAGCGGGGATAAGACCTACGAGCGATACCGGTGCTCTTCCTCGACCAAGGCGGCGCAGTGCAGCGAACCCGGATACATCGAAAAGGCCATCCTCGATGAGTTCTTGGACCGTGTTCTACTCCTTCACTTGGGTGACCGTGAGGAAGTGAGGGTGGTCAAGACCAAGGGTGAAGACCACACGGCTGAACTGGAACAGTACCGGAGTCGTCTGGCCCGAATCGAAAGGGAAGATGAAGAGGGCTGGTACGACGACGACCGGGAGTCCTATTTCAAGAAGCGCAGGAACGTGGTCTCTCGCATCAAGGAGTTGGAAGCCAAGCCGGTAATCCCCGACAGAATTGAGTACGTGCCCACTGGACGCATATTCCGTCAGAAGTGGGAAGGGATGACGACCGAAGAACAACGGGAATACTTGATTGAGCACAACGTGTTCGTTGGGTTCTGGCGCTCAGGAAAGGACCCGAAAGAGCGCGCTGCCTATATTTGGATTGGAGACCTCGTCAAGGTGGCAATGGCTATGGGGCTCCCCGCAGACGAACTCCCGCCCGGAGGTCTCCATGCCCTTAACCTAACCGGCGAGCAACAGAATTCCGCCTTCGTGGCCATTGCGAAGCGACCGGGATCAAACATGCAGGCAGTTTACGAGCACTGGGTAGAATCGCGTGACCGCGACCTAGAGGAAATGTACGCCCATCTGGAGCTAAAGGAAGGTGAGGAGTAGTACGCAGTATTCTGGCCCTCGCCTATCGGCTACTGCCGATGGGCGAGGGCTTTCTCATCTTCCCACCGAAAATAAGCAATCCAGAATGTGGGCAATGACCACTAAAAGCGCCTCCCCCCAGCAATGCCAAGGGTGCGTGATTGTGGTCACGCCCTCAAAAGGGGCCTAACTTGAGACCTGGCTGGCCCACGGAAACCCGTACAGGACCTCGCTTGCTATGACGTCCCGATCAGGGTGATGGGCGTACCCGGACCCCTCCCCCTACCCCCGTGCACCCATTATGTGCTTCGTAGCACGATCAAAAGACGCAGCTACTTTTCGCACAATCTTCATTGTCGCGATGGTAGAGATCATGGAACAGTCGACAACTAGGGTCGAGGGAATCTCGAAATTGCCTTGCTGATTCATCGTCGTAATAGCTCACATGATCGAGCGTCTCCGTACCGTCGCTGTCCACTGTGTAGACCTCGATTCTCATCAGTCCTGCACTTCCCTTCTACGAGGCTCCGAGCGGCCATCTCGGCTCATGCCAAGATGGCGGACGGGAGCCTCTGCTCTCATCGGCCCACAGGCGCCCTAACGGTGACTGGTGACCAGGCGTCTCAGGGCGCGAGCGGAGGCCACATCGAAGGGGCTAACGACCAGGGGCTGCTACCGATACCCCAGAGGCCTGAATGCCCCCACGGAGCACGGCGAGTCGACAACCAGGGGTCTTGCTGACCACGGGAGATCGTTAGTACAGCCCGGATGGCCAAGAGAGGTACCCCCCTCCCCTTGCCTAGCCAGCTAACAGGCCGTGACCCAGGTCACCGCTACCTCATACAACCTTTGGTGTTACTCCTCTGTCTCACCTACGAGTCGGGCCTAGAGGCCGACCGGCGCCAGTCGCAATCCGGAGACGCTTTAGCCTGCCCAAAAATTGAGGGGATTTTGCATGATCGATGACTTTATCGACAAGATCAGCGATGACAGCGATATCGAGCATGTGAAAAATGTCGGATACTCCTCTGATCCGGACCCGACCGGTCCCATCACTCGCGGGCAAGTTTCCAGCGAAATAGCTCAGGCTATGCAGTATGCGATCTACTCCGATCAAGACTTGGAGCAGAGGATAGAAGCCCTTGAGAGTGAGAACGAGGAGCTGAAAAAGCGTCTAGAGGCTCTGGAGGAGTCTTAGGGGCTGACCGCGCAACAAACCAACACGACACCAAGAGGCTCTCTCAATTCGAATTGAGGGAGCTTCTTGTTTTCATTTTCCCAAACCTAGGGGTCTGGCATCAGCCGGGCCCCATTTTCTGTGACTGGAGACAAGCAATGGCTACCGTAATCGGCAAGTGCAATAGCCCGTTCTGCCCCTGCGCCAATCCCATGATTGACACGCCCTGCCCTGAGGGGGCGCAGGAAGCTGCCAAGCCTAACCAGGCCCCCGTGCTCACTGAACCTGAGATCCCTCCACAGGCGACGACTAACAGTTCCCCCTCTGCCTGTGCGTCCGATAGCAAAAATCACCGGTACGAGGCAGGCGACTGCGACCCTGTTTCCTATCAGGAAATAAAGCCTGCCCCCTGGGACTCTAAATTTGAAGTGATGAAACCAGCTGACATTGGACGCGGTCCGTGGCAGGGGGTATCCATGTCCTACTGCGATTCAATCGGAAAGAATGGCACCGGGCTTTCCAGTGATAGCCGTTTGATCATGCTTGTGCTCGGGAGGGCAGACAAGTACGGGCACGCAGAATTCGGGTCCGGTGAACTCTCTCTCCTCCTGGGCGTCCAGGAGCCCGCCGTAGTCAAGCTGATAGCCAAGCTGGTCAAGGCCGGGCTCGCGGTGCAGGGGTCCAAGTCCCGCTGTGTGTGGCTCGCCTACGAGCTGCGCGGAGGGGGTCGCCCGGAGGTCGACCCGAAGTGGGGGTGTGATGTCCATGGGCGTTTGGGGGCGGGGACTGTGACCCCCGCTCCCGAGACGGCAGAGCTGGGCCGGGACCTAGCCACAGGACTGCTGAGGGCCTACACCACCACACCATGATCATCTCTTCTTCCTCGCAGGAAATGACCACTGTGGTTGACCTGGGGTTTTGCTCCCACCCCTATAAGCAACACCTGGGACAGATACACCAGAGGCCAGCTCTACTCGCTGGCCGACTAGGCATCTGGCCATTGAAAGCCAGATGCTCAGTCTCTACTCACAATAGGACTATGCCGCATTGAAAGCGGCTAGGTAGATTGCTAGATGCCCAGTCGGAACTAGATCCTGAGATTCATTTCATTCATCTCCAGGCGGATCTGTCCTCCTGTTCTCACTTCTCGTTACTTTGACACTCCGCCTATGGCTCCGTCCGTATATGGACATCAGCACCATAGCAACCTCACTACATGAATCCACCTGCACCTCCTGCGGCTGCACTCCGGTGCTTAACGGTGGATTCCTTACGCTCGGGCGTGCTGATGGCAGTTCCCTTTCATTCCATCCACCGATGACCAGCCTTCAACATCCACCCCATAGCTTCGCGAGGGGGATGGACGTCTTGACTTTGGTCACGGCGTCTTGAATGTGGCCGCCGCTTTATGGGCTGATGCAACAATCCCCTTTCATTCCTACCTCTCACTGGCATACGGAGAGGTGCCGGTATCTGTGACCACCGGCCCTAAGCAAGAGTCACAGCAGGCTTGGTCCACCTGGGAGCAACGGGCCCCTCTTTATTGCCCATTGATGGGATTGATTCATCCCAATCAGCTGAAAGTGAAGTGATTCAAGTGATTCCAAACTTTGACCTTGCGCGGCGGCGCCGGAACCTGGGCCTGACTCAGGAAGATGTTGGCGACCTGGTGAGTGTTGACCGCCAGACGGTTGGCCGGTGGGAGTCGGGCCAGCACGCCCCTACTCACGAACACCTTGTGAAGTGGGCTCAGGCGGTCCGTATGCCTATCTCGGTACTTCTGGCCTATGCGGGTGAGAACGAGCGTGAGATTGCCGCCCTGTGCCCCGGTGGCTTCACTCAGCCGGAACACGGTGTAATCCGCCAGCTCGTTACCCAGGCCCGCGTCACTAACGCTGCCTGAACCTTTGATCACTAAGAACGGAGATTGAAAATGGCTAACAATTTTGCAGTGACTGACAAGGTGGCATCTGTTGCCGCCGCTTCCTTGGGTGCCTCTCTAGTTCTCGGGCGTACCGTCTTCCGCGATGTCGAGAAGGAGTTCGAGGGAGGGTATGGTGACACCATTCGCATCCGAGTTCCTAAGGCGATTCCGGCCAAGCCTTTCATCGAAGGCACGACCACCATCACAGATATTGTCCAGACAGTGAATGAGGGAACTGTTCCCCTCAAGCTCAATACCCACGCCGTTTCTGCGGTCTCGCTGAGCCCGAAAGACTACAGCCTGAACGTCTTCTCGACTCAGGCTCAGGCAGTCATCCCAACTTCCCAGGGTGTTGCCGAGTACATCGAGAATGCCATTGCAACTGAGCGTCTTAACCCGAAGATTGCTGCGGCTGACGCCCTGGTTATCGATCCTGTCAATGTCCGTGATGCGATCCTGGACGCTGGTGTCAAGCTGGATAAGGCCAAGGTTCCGGGAACCCGCTGGCTGGCTGTTTCCCCTGACGTTAAGAAGCTTCTTTTGGCTGATCCGATGCTGGCTGCGGTCAATTCCTCTGGCGGTGACGATGCTCTGGCAGATGCCGTTATCGGTAGGCTCCATGGTTTCAACGTTGTTGTTTCGCCTTACCTGGATGCCGGTGCAGTTGCTTACTCGCAGGACGCATTTGCCGTGGCTATCCGCGCCCCGTATGCTCCGCCCGGCTCGAACGGGGCATCTGCCGAGTTCTCTGACTCGACTTCGACTGTTGGCTACGCACTTACCGTGCTTCAAGCTTTCCACGACGACACACTCACTCAGCGAATCATTGCTGAGGCTTTCGTGGGTACAGCTGAGATCGACCCGGCCCGTTCGGTTGGGCTGAAACTTCCGTCGGGTGCATTCAGCGCCGGGACCATGAGCGCCAAGGCTTCGAAGAAGTGATGGCTACGGATTGGCCGGATCACTCCCGGCCTAACCGAATTCTCCAAAAGGGAAAGCCCTGGACTGAGTAGGACTGGCCCCTGCCGGATGCGGGGGCCTATTCTTAGTCCTTTACCTGGCGATACTCCTCGGACGTCCCTCCATGCTCGTCAACCCACCAAGCCACACCGCACTCAGTAGCGATGCATCGGTATCGCCACCGGGGCTCGCCGGACGCGGAGTCTATGGGCTGGGAAAGAATCACAGAAACGCTGCCGCACTTCACGCATCTAACCGGCTGGCATTTACGGCGTTGAGTGGTCATCTGCGTTGGAGGGCGCGGAGTGCTTCCGCCATCCCCTCCACGTGCTCCGCTTTGAGCGTGGGCACCTGAACGTAGGCATGCCCCTGAGGACGGCTCACCATGGGTCGGATGCCGTCGCAGAATTCCTTGGGAAGCCCTAGCGCGGTGAGCGCCTCTCGGAGCGCGTTACTGGCGTTATCCGCTGTCCTGAGGCTGTCCCGCCAGCTCTGCATATCGATGTCCACGAGGCTCACCTGTGATCAGCATCGTGATGCTGTCGGAGTTCCACATTGATGTCAGATACGGCACTGTAGTTAGCGGTGGATCTGACGTTCTCTCGTTTGTTGCAGAGACCCAAGCAGTGTTTACAGCCGGGCACTGCACGGGGCTCCGGTGGAAGCTCTGTCAGTCCGCTGTAGGTCTGTTGCTTCTGGGTCACGATGTGGCCTCCCCGCGTCTCGATTCGCTGGGAACCATCGTGAGCCGGTTGGCTAACTGTCTCTAGCGGCTTTCCCGTTGCTGCAAAAGGTCGTCCCTGATGGATGTCAGTAGGGCTCTCATGTCGTTGCCCTTAAGAGCGTCGGCAGCGAACCGATCGAACTTGGCGACGTACAGTGCAACGTCTCTCGGGTCGGTCACGACAACTTCCGCGTGAACGGTCTCTACCGTCACCGCGCTGTCGTCACGGACCACGAAGGCGTGGTTGGGAACGTCGTGCTTTGGACCTGCGAGAGGCACCAGGAGGACGTCAATGTTCGGGAGTCGTGACACGGAGATGAGCCGGTCTAGCTGCCCGACTATGACCATGGGTGGCACGATCAGCCACCGAAGAACGGGTTCTGTGATCACGAACCGTAGGGTCTTGCCTTCGTCGTACAGAACCTCTTGCCGTTCAAGCCTCGCGCTCACGGTCTGACGAACCGTATCCTCTGTCAGATCATCGTGCCGGGACAGAATTGCCCGCATGTACTCGGGGGTCTGGAGCAGGCCAGGCACTAGGGCGGGTTGGAAAAGCCGCAGGAGCGTCATACGGGCTTCAAGAGCTCTCAACTGTCTCTGCGCCTTGTGGAGTCCTGCACGTTGGATGAGACGCCAAGCTGTGGCTTCTGTTGCTGCCGCCCGCGCGGCATCCATGTACTCGGCCTTGACGTCGTCTGAGACGGCGATAGCGGTCAGGATGCGGTTGACGTCATCAGCGGTGGCTGAGGCCTTACCTGTCTCGATCTTGCTCAACTTGCTGGCAGACATGACAGCGCCACGGGCAACGACTTTGGCCTCTTTGTTCGAGGCTTGCCGTAGTGCCCGTAGCGCCGCACCAAGCTCTGAACGGTTCACTCCCCGTACTTTGCCCACCAGTCCGCGAACGGGACAGCGTGAGCTAGGGCTGTATCCCGGTAAGTGACGTACTCGGGCCCACGGTCATCCGGCAGCACATCGGACCCGAGGAACTTGCCATCACGGCTGTAGCGGAAGCGTGCCGGAGTGGTCGAGTCGAAGAGCCAGAAGTCCCCCACACCCTTGGGGAGAGGGTTTGGCTGGTCGGTCATGTCGAGGATGAAGAACTCTTCACCGGCTGTGGCGTTCGTCCGGTAGCCCCACCCGAGTTCGAACCGCAGGTACGGGGTGAGCGGCCGCGTGAGGATGTGGACGCGGTACATGCGGCGCCCTGAGCCGACATAGGTCCGGATCTCATCGAGCCAATCGACGTTGTAGTCGGCAGGCTGCGGCTGGCCGTCGAGGTACAGCCGGTACGCATCGACGTTCCCGGATTGGCTGTAGTCGTCGAGGGTTTCGAGCCGGAACGCTTCCTGCCGGAAGTTGTCGAACAGGTCGCCCAGGGAGCGGCTAGAGCTGCCCACCGAAGGCCTCTCGGATGAGTTCCATGGGAATCTCTACGAGGTGTTCGTGTCCGGGGATGTTGAGCCCGTGTCCCACGGGGGTCTCACCCTGTACGAGGATCGTGCCCCGTTCGGTCTTGTAGATCGACGGGCAGTCTTTCTTGTCGCATGTCGTCGCCAGCATGGTCACCTTCACGAGCGGTCCCTTCCCGTGGACGGAGCGTCTCGTCTGATCGTCGCGAGGCGGCGTGGGTGGGGCAAGGGGTTCGGATTTCCAGAACGGGAAATCCTGCGGGGGCCCGGCACGTCCTACGCTTCCCGGACCCCCGCCCTCTGCGTAGGGCGGGGGCCCCACGAGCGAGGCGTACCGTCTCAGCGCCGGTAGCCTGGTCTGAAGGGTCGCTGTGAGCGGCCATATTGCTGTTCAGACCCTTGGAGGTATTGTGCGTTTGCATGTTGTCGACCACCCGCTGGTGGCGCACAAACTCACCACGCTGCGCGACAAGCGCACCGATTCCCCGACCTTCCGGCGCCTCGCCGACGAGCTGGTCACCCTGCTCGCGTACGAGGCCACCCGGGACGTGCGCACCGAGCAGGTCGACATCGACTCCCCGGTCTCCAGGACCACGGGCGTCAAGCTCTCCCACCCGCGGCCCCTGGTCGTGCCGATCCTGCGCGCGGGACTCGGCATGCTCGACGGCATGGTGCGGCTGCTGCCGACCGCCGAGGTGGGCTTCCTCGGCATGGTGCGCAACGAGGAGACGCTGCAGGCCTCCACGTACGCGACGCGCATGCCGGACGACCTCTCCGGGCGTCAGGTGTACGTCCTTGACCCGATGCTCGCCACGGGCGGCACGCTCGTCGCGGCGATCCAGGAGCTCATCAAGCGCGGCGCCGACGACGTGACCGCCGTCGTGCTGCTCGCGGCCCCCGAGGGCGTCGAGATCATGGAGCGCGAGCTGGCCGGGACGCCGGTGACGGTCGTGACGGCCTCGGTCGACGAGCGGCTCAATGAGCAGGGGTACATCGTGCCGGGGCTCGGGGACGCGGGGGACCGGATGTACGGGGCGACGGAGTAGCGGAGTACTGGAGCGGCGGAGTACTGGAGCGGCGGATTACCGGCTCGCTTCAGCAGTCCTCAGTTCTTGGAGCCTCAGCAGCTCCTACTGCCTCAGCAGTTCTTCTTGCCCGACTGCGTGGACGTCGGCTTGGGCTTGGCCAGTGCGGCCAGGGCCTTGTCGGCGTCCTCTTTTTTCGTCAGGTTCTTGAACCGCGCGCCGATGACCAGGTCGACCTCGCCGCCCTTGCGGCCGTCGGACTTGAGCTCGGCGCCCGCGAGCTGTGTGCCGAGCACGGGGAGTGCGGTGCCGACGGCCGACTTGGCGCCGAGCAGCAGCCCGGAGCCCTTGACCTTCTTGTCGTACTCCTTCGTCGCGTTGCCCACCTTGCCGACCTTGAAGCCGCGCTTCTTGAGTTCGTCCGCCGTGCTCTTGGCGAGGCCGCCGCGGGGCGTGGCGTTGAGGACGTTGACGGTGATCCGGCCCGGCTCGGGCAGCGGTTCGGGCCGGGGTCCTGACTTCGAGACGCGGGTGGAGTCGTGCGCGGAGGACGCGGCGGACTTACGGTCGCAGTCCCCGGTCGTGGCGCCCGCGGCCGAGGCCTTGTGGCCGCCGGTGAAGACGTCGATGAGCTGCAGCGTGCCCCAGCCGATCAGGCCGACGACGGCGGCTGACGCGATGACCGCGAGCACGATCCTGCGACGCCCGTCGGGACGGCGCATCCGTGGATATTTGTCCCCCGTGATGCGGTATTCGCCGCCCATGCCGGGGGGAGTGAGCATGCTCATGGGCGCAGCGTAGTGCGGTGGGGCGGCGATGCCTACTAAATGATCATTACCCGGGGCTCAGTCCAACCCGAAAGGGTCAATGTGGTCCTGAGGGGGGTGCGGGCAGGGTGTACGGGCCTGGGTGGACCGGTACCTCAGCCCAGTTCGAGTACGCGCGCGTGGAGCACCTGGCGCTGCTGGAGCGCGGCGCGGACCGCGCGGTGCAGCCCGTCTTCCAGGTAGAGGTCGCCCTGCCACTTCACGACGTGCGCGAAGAGGTCGCCGTAGAACGTGGAGTCCTCGGCGAGCAGGGTCTCGAGGTCGAGCTGCCCCTTGGTCGTCACGAGCTGATCGAGGCGGACCGGGCGCGGCGCGACATCCGCCCACTGCCGGGTGCTTTCCCGGCCGTGGTCGGGGTACGGCCGGCCGTTTCCGATGCGCTTGAAGATCACACGGAAAGCCTACCGGTGAAGGCTCTCCGGGCGCAGCCATGGCGACGTAGTGCGAGTCTGGGAAATGCCGCTGCAAAGCGGGACAAACCGGAAAGGTGTCGGCGGGGTGCGGGGCTGGAAGTGGGCGGCAGTCGGCTGGTGTCGTCCATGTCGGGCCGCGCGAATCGCCCGAACGGGTTCGTGTCGGGGGTTGGGTGACGGGGTCGTTGGGGTCGGGTGGCGGTGGATGGGTGACGGGGGTCGGGTGGGGGGATCGGGGTGGCGGGATCGCGTGGCGGGGTGACGCACCCGCCTGCCCGGCGCCGCCGCACCGCGAATCCCGCCGCACCGCGGAATCCCGCCGCGCGGAGATCGCAATCCCGCCGCGCGGAAATTCGGGTGCGGCCCGGCCGGGCGGAACGTAACCTCGGAGCCATGTCTACGCCCCGCATCTCCTAGCCAGGACACACGCCTCCACGTCACCCGTGTGTCCATTCGCTATTGCGGAGCGTTACCTCATGATCACCGTACGAGGTGCCGACGTGCGCGTCGGTGCCCGCCTCCTGCTGTCCGGCGTCTCCTTCCACGTCGCCCCCGGCGACCGCGTCGGCCTGGTCGGGCGCAACGGCGCCGGCAAGACCACCCTCATGAAGATCCTCGCCGGCCGCGCCGCCCCCACCGACGGCACCGTCACCCGTTCCGGCTCCGTCGGCCACCTCGCCCAGGACCCGGGCGCCGCCGACCCCGCCGTCACCGTCACCGACCGCATCCTGTCCGCCCGCGGCCTGGACGAGGCGGTGGCGGCGCTGCGTACCGCCGAGGAGGCCATGGCGGAGGCCGGGGACCCGGCCGCCCAGGAGCGGGCCATGGCCGCCTACGCCCGCGCCGACGACCGCTTCCAGGCGCGCGGCGGTTACGCCGCCGAGGCCGAGGCCGCCCGTGTCGCCGCCGGACTCGGGCTGCCCGAACGCTCCCTGCACCAGCCCGTCGGCGATCTGTCGGGCGGCCAGCGGCGCCGGGTGGAGCTGGCCAGGATCCTGTTCTCGCAGCACGAAACGCTGCTCCTCGACGAGCCGACCAACCACCTGGACGCCGACTCGGTGGGCTGGCTACGCGGATACCTGGCCGGATATCCGGGCGGTCTCGTGCTCATCAGCCACGACACCGGTCTCCTCGCCGACGTCGTCAACCGCGTCTTCCACCTCGATCCGCGCCGTGCGGCCATCGACGTGCACAACACCGGCTGGCACACCTACCTCGCCCAGCGTGCCGCGGACGAGCGCCGGCGTACCCGTGAACGCGCCAACGCCGAGCGGAAGGCCGCCTCGCTGCGGGCCCAGGCCGACAAGATGCGCTCGCACGTCTCCACCGCCACCGCCGCGAAGAACATGGACCGGCGCGCCGAGCGCATGCTCGCGGGCACGGAGCCGGTGCGGCGGGGCGAGAAGGTCGCGCGCATCCGGCTGCCCGAGCCCGCGCCGTGCGGCCGGATGCCGCTCGGCGCGATCAGCCTCACCAAGGCGTACGGGTCCCATCGCGTCCTCACCGGTGTCGACCTGGCCGTCGACCGGGGTAGCCGGCTCGTCGTCCTCGGGCTCAACGGCGCCGGGAAGACGACGCTGCTCCGCCTGCTGGCCGGGCGTGAACTCCCGGATGAGGGGCGGGTCGTGGCTGGCCCCGGGCTGCGGCTCGGGTACTTCGCCCAGGAGCACGACACCCTGGTGGGCGAGAAGAGTGTCCGGGAGAACCTCGCGGACGCGGCCCCGCACCTCACCGACGGGGAGGTGCGGCGGGTCCTCGGCTCGTTCCTGTTCGGCGGGGACGACGCGGACAAGCCTGCCGCCGTCCTCTCCGGCGGCGAGAAGACGCGGCTCGCGCTGGCCGGTCTCGTCCACTCGGGCGCCAACGTCCTGTTGCTCGACGAGCCCACCAACAACCTCGATCCGGCGTCCAGGGACGAGGTGCTGGGAGCCGTGGGGACGTACCCCGGGGCGATCGTGATGGTGACGCACGACGAGGGCGCCATCGACGCGCTCAGGCCGGACCGTGTGCTGCTGCTCCCGGACGGTTCCGAGGACCTGTGGAGCCCCGACTACCGTCAACTCGTCACGCTGGCCTGACAGTAGCGCTGAGGGCTGAGGGCTGAGGGCTGAGGGCTGAGGGCCGAGGGTCGAGGGTCGAGGGTCGAGGGCCGAGAGTTGAGGGCCGAGAGTTGAGGGCCGAGAGTTGAGGGTCAAGGGTGGTTCGGCGTGGGGGAGTTGGGGAGGTCGCCTGTCTCGCCACCGCCGCTGTGGTTCGATGCTCCGATGAGACGAGACCGTGCCGCCGACGCGGCCGACGGCCACCCTGTTCTCCGGCTGCGGGAACGTTCCGGTCAGCGTGATCTGGAGGCCTGCGTCGGGGTCCTCGCAAGCGTCCACAAGGCGGACGGGTACCCCCTCAACTGGCCCCCGCGGCCCGGCGAATGGCTGGAGGGCTGCGGCGGGCTCGGCGCCTGGGTGGCCGAGGTCGACGGGAGGATCGTCGGGCACGTGGGGCTCTCCCGCCCCGGGGCGACGGACGAGGCGCCCGCCCTGTGGAGCGAGCGTGCGGGGTTGGCTGGGGCGGGAGAGGTTGGTGGGGCCGGAGAGGCTAGCGGGACGCGAGAGGCAGGCGGGCCCGGAGAGGCGGGCGAGGTTGGCGGGGCGGGCGCGGCCGGTGTCGTCAGCCGTCTCTTCGTCGCGCCGGACGCCCGCGGGCACGGCATCGGCGCCCTGCTGTTGGGACGGGCCGTGCGGGAGGCCCGGTCGCGCGGCCTGCACCCGGTCCTGGACGTGGTCTCCACCGACACCTCGGCGACCGCGCTCTACGAACGTATGGGCTGGCAGCTGCTGGCCATCGTCGAGCAGGAGTGGGAGCCGGGGCAACGGGTCACCCTCCACTGCTACGCGGCTCCGGTGCCCCGGGCGGCGCCCGCGGCCATGCCCTCCGCCGCGCCTTCCGCCACGCCCTCCGCCGCGCCCGCCCCGGCCCCTTCCCCGCCCAGCCCCTCCACCGCCTCCCGCAACGCCCCCAACAACCCCCGCAGCGCCGGCTGAACCGGTGACGCCGCACGCACCGCCGCCTGGATCACTCTGACCGGCTCGGGTCCTCTGACCTCCCGTACGACCACGTCGGCCCGGTGCCCGCCGGTGAGCCCCAGCTCGGGGACGAGGCTGACGCCGAGCCCCGCGGCGACGAAGCCCTGTGCCGTGGCGTAGTCGCCGCTCTCCACCACGAAGTCCGGGCTGAAACCAGCTGCGGCGCAGGCGTCGATGACCGGGTCCAGGCACGGGCCCGGCGTCTCGCCCGCGATCCACGGCTCCTCGGCGAGGTCCGTCAGGTCGACCACCGGCCGCTCGGCGAGCCGGTGGCCCGCGGGAAGCACCGCGCGGTACCGGTCGTCCAGCAGGTGCACGAACCGGATCCCGTCGACCGGGGCGGCGTCCCGCGGCCGCACCACCAGCGCCAGGTCGGCCCGCCGCGCCTTCACCTCCGGTACCGGATCGGTGGGCTCGAAGAGCTTCAACTCCACCTGTACGCCAGGCTGTTCGCGGCGCAGCGCGGCCAGCGCGGGGGCCACGAGGGGGGCGCCCGCCGTCGCGAAGTACCGCATCGAGACGTGGCCCGTGCGTCCCGCCCGCAGCTCGGCGAGTGCGGTCTCCGCCTCGGCCGCGTGCCGGCCGATGACCGTCGCGTACTCGGTGAGCAGGCGCCCCGCCTCGGTCGGCCGCACGCCGCGACCGGTCCGCTCCAGGAGCGCGATGCGCGCCTCCTTCTCCAGCGCGGCCATCTGCTGGCTGACGGCCGAGGGCGTGTACCCGAGGTTCCGGGCGGCGGCGGTGACCGAGCCGCTGGTGACCACTGCCCGCAGGATCTGCATGCGCCGCATATCAAGCATCAGCCCAGTATGCAGCAGAGCGTGCAGCTCAGCTTAATTCTGCATCCGGATCTTTTCGCTTGTCTTACAGCTCGGCTCACGGGACCGTACAAGACGTCAGGAGCAGCACCAGAAGCAGCAGCAGAAGCAGCGGCAGACCCGCAGCAGAACAGCGGCAGACCCGCAGCAGAAGCAGCGCAGGATCATCAGGAGGCGAGCCATGTCCAGCGGTCCCGGCCACCGCGCCACCCACGTCCGTATGGCGGTCCTCGCCCTGCTCTGGGGGTCGAGCTTCCTCTGGATCAAGCTCGCCCTGAGCGGCGGCCTCTCGCCCCTGCACCTCACGGTCGTCCGATGCGCTCTCGGCGCCGGCGTCCTGCTGGTCCTCGCCCGCTCGGCCGGGCAGCGGATGCCGCGCGACCGCAAGGTCTGGGGGCATCTCGTCGTCGCCGCGTTCTTCTGCAACGCGCTGCCGTTCTTCCTCTTCGGCCTCGGCGAGCAGAGCGTTGACTCGGGCGTCGCGGGCGTCCTGAACGCCACCACACCCCTGTGGTCCCTGGCCATCGGCCTGATGCTGCGCACCGAGCGCCGCCTCGGACCGCTCCGTCTCGCCGGTCTGCTGCTCGGCTTCGCGGGGACGCTGCTGATCTTCGCGCCCTGGCAGCGGACGGGGCTCGCCAGTTGGGGCGCGCTAGTGCTCCTCGCCGCCGCTGTCAGCTACGCCGCCGCCTTCGCCTACATGGCCCGCCACCTCGTCGGCCGCGGCTCCGCCCCGCTCGCCCTCTCCGCCGCGCAGCTGCTCACCGCGACCGGCCTGACCACGCTCGCCCTGCCCGCCGTGCCGGTGGCCGCCTCATCCCCGACCCTTACGGGGATCGTCGCCGCGGTCCTCCTCGGCACGCTCGGCACGGGCGTCACCTTCCACCTCAACTCCCGCCTCATCGCTGACGAGGGGCCCACCGCGGCCGCCACCGTCGGCTATCTGCTGCCGGTCGTCTCCCTCGTGCTCGGGGCGCTCGTGCTCGGTGAGGAGATCGGGGTGCGGGTGGTCGTGGGGATGGCGGTCGTGCTCGTGGGGGTGGGGCTTACCCGTACTGGTTCCCGTACTGGTGCCCGTACTGGTTCCCGTACTGGTATCCGCACTGGTTCCCGTACTCGTACCCGTAGTGGGTGGCCGGTGTTCGTGCGGCGGTCCGGGGTCAGCCCAGCAGCGAGCGCACCGCCGCGCGGTCGACGTTCGTCAGTGCGCGGACCAGCTTCGGGGTGAGGAGGACGAGCACGGCGCCGATGAGGGCGACCCCGGCGATCTGGGCGGGCGAGGTGATGTAGTACGCGTGCCGCTCGCCGCCGGAGGTGAAGTCGTAGAGGCGGTAGCCGGGCCAGCCGACGTACCGGTGGAAGACCCAGGAGTACGTGGGGAAGAGCGCGACCACCCAGCCGGTGACGAAGAACGTCACCGTCAGGACGAAACTCAGCACCCGCCAGGGGAACATGACCACCTGGAACAGCAGCGCCCGCCAGCCCGCGCCGTCCGCGAGCCGCGCCCTGACCCCGGCCCACCACCCCTTCTCCCGAGGCCGGTCGAACGCTCCGGGCCCCCCGACGGCAAGCCCGAGCCGCACGCCGGCCCGACGCCGCTCGACACCACCGAGCCCGCGCGCCGCCGTGAGCGCCGCGGCGAGAACGGGCAGCCCCAGCACGGTGACGAGCAGGCCCGCACTGAGGGAGAACATGGTCACGGCGAACGTGAATCCCGCGATCGCGACGGGCAGCGAGACCAGTACGTACCCGATCTCGCGGAAGGTGGCGGCGGCGAAGGGCGCGCGCCAGAAGCCGGGGGCGGGTACGGGTGCGGTTGCAGGAGCCGTGGTCGGTGCGGGGCGCGTGGAGGGTGCGGTGTGCGTGGCGTGTGCGGTGTGCGTGACGTGTGCGGCGTACGGCAGCGTGTTGTCGCTCATGGCCTACATGCTCCCGTACCCACCGGCCCGGCGACATACGGTGATCCGGTGTCCGGGGGGTGGTGCTAGGCCCCCTGCCGCCCCCTCTCGTCGCCTGGCGAAGGCGTGCGCTTCGAGGAGCGCAGGCCGGCCTCCCGGGTCAGGCCAACTCCCTCCGCCGCCGCGCCCCTTGCCCCCGTAGCCACCGCACGACGTCCTCGGCGCCGGCCTCGGTGGCGATGTCCAGCGGTGTCATGTCGTCGTACCCGCCCCACTGGAGGTCGGCGCCCCGAGCGAGGAGATGGCGCGCGGTGGCGAGCTGTCCGCCGTGGCAGGCGCCCCAGAAGGCCGCGGCGATGTCGTCCGCGTCGGGTGGCCTCGACTCCTCGTCACCGCGTCCCTCGACAAGGGCCGCCACGCGGTCGAGCAACCCCAGCGTCGCCGCGTCCTGCAACGTCGTCCTCGCCCCGTGCTCCAGCAGCCGCCGCGCCGCACGCCATTGGCCGAATCCGCGCGCGTCCGCCAGCGGTGTGCCGCCCGCGATGACGCCGCCGGTCGCCTCGATGTCCGCACCGGCGGCGACGAGGGCGTCGAGCGCCGCGACGTCGTCATTGCTCGCGGCCCAGTGCAGGGGGGTCTCGGTGTGGGCCCCGACGAACCGGGCGCTGGGGTCGGCGCCCGCCGCCACCAGGACGGCGATGACCTCAGGCCCTGCCGGGAAGTGCCCCGGCCAGTCCGTGGCGATGTGCAGGAGGCTGCGCGTCCCCGCGGCCTCACCGGCCTGTCTGATTCCCGTGGACGCCAGAGCGGGATGCGCGGCGAGCAGCCGGCGCAGCCCGGGAAGGTCACCGGCCCGGATCGCCCCGGTCACCGCGACCGCCAGCGGTTCCTCCGCGTCGAGAATCGCCATGCCCGACCTCCTGAACGACCCGGCCCGACGGGCCCGAACGGCCGGCCGGCACGACCGGTCGGCATCGATCGGTCGCAGTTCCCGATTCTGTCAGCGCCCACTGACAACGGTCGGATGTCCGTACCCCCACGGACCGACCGGTCCGGCGCAGGAAGCGCGGGACCGCTGCGAGCCCCATCGCGACGGTCACGGCCACGAGGTGTTCGCGGCCCGCGAGATCCGGGTCGGCGAGCGAACCGGCCACCGTCGGGACGACCGCGGCGAGGAAGAGGACGGGCGCACGCAACGCCACGGCCGTGTAGGCGTAGAGCCCCACGATCGCCGCGGAGGCACCGGTGTCGACCGCGTGCGCGACGTCGGCGGGCAGTCCGAGCGGGCCGGGGCCGAGAGCGATCATCGCGCGGGCGCCGAGCGTCCCGGCGAGCGTGACGGTGTAGGCCACCGCCAAGGTGTGTATGCGTCCGAAGACCAGTTCGGCCAGCGCGAACGCCAGGAACAACCGGGGCAGCCCGCCCCAGGCCGGCAGATCCACCGCGGGCACGAACAACGAGACGGGCGTACGCAGCAGGGAGAGCCAGAGAGGCTGGTCGGCCCGCACCTCACTGATCACACGCACCACGTCGGCCCCGGTGTCCGTCTGCTGGAACTCGTGCAGCCCGACCACCGCGACGGTAGCGACGACCGCGAGTACGACTCCAGCGGGGCCGCGCGCCCGCAGCCCCCGCACCGGCCCGACCACCACCACGCGCCACTCCCGGACGAGGGCCCCCCAACACCGGCCGCCCAGCCGTGACACCAGAGACCTCGGAGACACCAGTCGTCCACCCTTTTGTGCTCGCCCCACCGGGCTCTCGGCTACTGCCCGGACGGGCGAATGCGGAGGATACGTGACAGGTGCGCCTGCCGTCCCCGGCGGCCGTCATCTCCTGCACCGCCCCCGCGGTCCCGCTCTGGCAGGCGGGCGGGCAGGCGGGCGGGAAGTGAGGCGCTGACCGGTCACATGGAGGGGCCCTGGTGCGGTACGCACCAGGGCCCCTAAGAACTACCGCTCCATCTGCTGCCCGGTGATCAGGCGGAGATGGGGCTGCCCAGCATGGCGGAGGCCCGCTGGACCCGGCTGAGCACGGCCGCGGAGGCGGCTGCCGGGACGGGGGCGGGTGCGGCGGCCGTGCGGCAGGTGAAGCCGAGCTGTGCCATGGACCGGAGTACTTCGCCCGCGCTGAAGTCGCGGGGGTCCTGGCGGGTGATGACCTGGCCGACCTGCTTGACGGGGTAGTGGCGCCGCCCGATGATCACGGACTGCCCGGTGACGGGTTCGGGCTTGACGCCCTTCATCGTCTCGAGCACACCGCTCTTGGTCAGGTCGAACGGGAAGCGGGCGATGACACAGCGCATGGGACCTCTTAAGGGGAGAGGGGAGGGGACGACGACGGTGAGGTGCTTCAGAGGGACAGCGGGGGGAAGTGCTCGCCCCCGGCGCTTAGAGCCTGTCTTTGAACCCCCGTCTGCGCCCCGGCGCCCGGCACGCACGCTCGGCGCACGCACCGACCGCCGCTGCGCCCGCGCTTCGCGCGGACGACGGGGGTTCAAAGACAGGCTCTTATGTCACGGAGACGGAGCCGGTCCGTGTATCCGGAGCCGTCGCGGACGACGGTGAGCCCGGACAGGGTGACCAGATCGATGCGCTTGCCGTCCTCGTCGCAGACGACCAGGCGTTTGACGCGAGCGCCGACCATGACGCACAGGGCGTCCTCGACGGTCATGTCGGCCCAGACCTGCGGTCCTGCTTCCTCCGCGTCGTCGTCCAGCGCCGTGGGCGCGTGGCCGGTGCCCGTCGGGCGGACCTGCGTCTGAACCAGCGTCAAAGGGTGCCTCCTGCGGCAATGGGTCGGCTTCTGATGACGAAGGTTCTACGCAGCCGCGTCGACAGTGCCCTGCTGTCGGCCGGCAGTGCCCTGCTGCTGTGCGTACGCACGCCGCGCCGCCGAAGCGGGCCGGCGACGACCGCGCGAAGAGCCACCCCGCTTGGGGCGCTCGACCACCGGCGCGGTGATGACGACAGGAACACCTGAGGGAGCCTGCGCGCCGGTGATGCGGTGCAGTTCCTGCTCGCCGGAGCGGACCTGGGTGATCTGCGGGCGGATCCCGGCGTCCGACATGAGGCGGACCATGCCGCGGCGCTGGGCCGGGGTGACCAGCGTGACGACGCTCCCGGACTCACCGGCGCGCGCGGTACGGCCGCCGCGGTGGAGGTAGTCCTTGTGGTCGGTCGGCGGGTCGACGTTGACGACGAGATCGAGGTTGTCGACGTGGATGCCGCGGGCGGCGACATTCGTGGCGACGAGCACGGTGACGTGTCCGCTCTTGAACTGCGTCAGGGTGCGGTTGCGCTGGGGCTGCGACTTCCCGCCGTGCAGTGCGGCGGCCCGTACGCCGCTGTTGAGCAGGTCCTGGGTGAGCCGGTCGACGGCGTGCTTGGTGTCCAGGAACATGATCACGCGGCCGTCGCGGGCGGCGATCTCGGTGGTGGCCGTGTGCTTGTCGGCGCCGTGGACGTGCAGCACGTGGTGCTCCATCGTCGTGACCGCGCCGGCCGAGGGGTCGACGGAGTGGACCACGGGGTCCGTCAGGTAGCGGCGCACGAGCAGGTCGACATTGCGGTCCAGGGTTGCGGAGAAGAGCATCCGCTGGCCCTCGGGGCGTACCTGGTCGAGGAGTTCGGTGACCTGCGGCATGAAGCCCATGTCGGCCATCTGGTCGGCTTCGTCGAGCACGGTGATGCCCACCTGGTTCAGCCGGCAGTCATCGCGGTCGATGAGGTCCTTCAGCCGGCCGGGAGTGGCGACGACGACCTCGGCCCCGCCGCGCAGCGCGGCGACCTGCCTGCCGATCGACATCCCGCCGACGACGGTGGCCAGCCGGAGCCGGACGGAGCGGGCGTACGGGGTGAGCGCGTCGGTCACCTGCTGAGCGAGCTCGCGGGTGGGTACGAGGATCAGGCCCAGGGGCCTGCCGGGCTCGGCGCGCTGCCCGGCCGTCCTGGCGAGCAGGGCGAGGCCGAAGGCGAGCGTCTTGCCGGAGCCGGTCCGCCCGCGGCCGAGGACGTCACGGCCCGCGAGAGAGTTCGGCAGCGTCGCCCCCTGGATCGGGAACGGGACGGCCACACCCTGCCTGCCGAGCTCGGCAAGGAGCGGCGCCGCCATGTCGAGATCGGCGAAGGACTCCACCGCGGGAAGCGCGGGGGTGACGGTCTTGGGAAGGGCGAACTCACCCTGCGGCGCGACGGGCCGACGGCCGTGACCGCCGGAGCGGCGCGGGGCCGAGGAGCCGAAGCGGCCGCCGCTCTTTCCCGTGTCGGGACCGCCATTACGGGTGCGGGGGAAACGGTCGTTCGTACGTGTGCGGTTCATGCGGGAACCTTCCTCAATGCGGCGCATATCAAGGAATTCCGCAGCGATGAACAGCGCAGAGAATTGCAAGAATGAGCCGAGGGTAAAATCAAAAGGGCAGTCGTCCGGCGAACGTTTCGTTCGATGCGAAGCTGCGCTGAGTGACGCGATGAGGACGTGGAATCCTGGGCGTCGACTGCGGCGGTGCCGTGGAGAGGGACTTCCGTGTCCCTGGGCGGGCTGCCGCGTACGGTTGAGGAGGACGGCTCCTGTGTGCCGTCCCGGCCCGCAGGTGAAATCACTGCGGGAAATGCATGCAGCTGGGGCCCGCACCCCGAAGGATGCGGGCCCCAGCTACAAAGTGCGCGTCAGTGTCAGGCGGGAACGATGTTCTCGGCCGTCGGGCCCTTCTGGCCCTGCGCGATGTCGAAGGTCACCTTCTGGCCCTCGAGCAGCTCGCGGAAGCCCTGGGCGGCGATGTTCGAGTAGTGGGCGAACACGTCGGCGCCGCCACCCTCCTGCTCGATGAAGCCGAAGCCCTTTTCCGCGTTGAACCACTTCACGGTGCCATTAGTCATGTCAATCTCCTTTGGGGCAGTACACCGGAATCCGCGTCTGCGGAAACCGTGTCGCCGCGATGATCACCCCGCCGGAAATGACCGGTAATACAAAAGCGCCCTCGTCACAGTATGCGACCAGGAGCACTTGAAGTTTCGGGAACCACAACTGCAACTAGAACGACAGTAGCACGTCATGGCGGCCCGTGGGCGGGGAATAATTCCGCTTTACCGGTGGCGCCAAAAACCCTTCGCGCCCGGCTCGTTAAACCCTCACTCCGCGAACACAGAAATTGAGTCACCGAAATACGATGTTTCAGGAGGGCGGTGGCGGTGAGGGCGGGGCGGCGTGCACCTGACGGGCGGGTGCGGACCGAGACCGGAGCGCCGGGTCAGACCTTCCTGACGACGATCGCGTCCGGGACCAGCTTCTCCCAGTCGTCTGCGTCCGAGGTGAAGACGGTGTCGAGCTACGCGATCATCCTCCGGTCGCCGCGCACGGCCAGGGACAGGGCTTCGCGGTCGAGCACGAAGACGCGCAGTGGTCACTGCCCGTGCTCGCCGGCCCGTTCCTTCACGCGGCCTCTCCGGCGCCATGTGTTCCGGCGGCGGTGCACTGAGGCGACCCTCGGATCGGCGGTCAGGGGGTTGTGGCGGGGCGTGGGCTGCCGTGGAAGACCTGGCTGGTGTGCCAGGATCGGTGGGTGGCGGCGATGGGGCGGACGCCCGGCTGGGGGCCGATGACCGGACGGCCGGCGAGCATGATGACGTGCTCGCGGGCAGCGGTGCTGTGCCCGACGAAGCCTTGTGAGACCAGGATGCGGTGGCCCTCGCCATGGCCCTCACCGAGACCGAGTACGCCCTTGTCGAAGAGCTTGTGGTGCAGCGTGCACAGGCACAGCCCGTTGTCGACGTCGTCCGGTCCGTCAAACGCCCACCAGCGCACATGGGCGGCCTCAAGGCCGACCGGCACTGTGCCGATCCTGCCGTCGTACCCACAGAAGGCGCACTGGTACTCGTACGCGGTCAGGACCATCTCCCGCATCCGCCGGTCCCGCTGTCTGCGCGCGGCCGAGAGCTGTCCGGGTTCGGCCCCCTCCAGCTCCAGACCGACGGCTTCGCACAGCTCGCCGTGGAGGGAGGGCGGGAAGTTCAGGTCGAGCAGTACTCGTGCCAGCCGGCCGAGCAGGGACGGCTCCCGCCGCAGTGCCGCCCGCAGTTGAGGCGTCAGCCGCCCCGCGGCGCCGGACGCCCGCAGTTCCTTGACCCCGGTCCCGGGGCTCCCCGGCCCGCGCTCGGTGCGCACCTCCCACACCCCGTCACTCACCAGGTGATGGAAGGGATAGGCGGGCGTCGTCCGGTTGCCGGGCCCGTACTCGTCGAGCAGCCGCCGCAGATCCTGCTCCACCGCGCTGTACCGCAGCTCGCCGTCGGCGTCTTGTTGAAACCGGCTGAGCGCGTACAGGAACAGGAGCGGCTTGTGCGGTGCGCGCGTCCCACTCCTCGTCCACTGCCTCAGCTGCGTGGTGCGCTCGACCCAGTCCACGATCGGCGATCGTAGTGGAGGCTCGTCGCAGCGGTGGGCCGGGCCTCCACCGGCCGCGCCGATGGGACACCTCACAAGGACCAGAACGGAGACCGGGACATGCAGAGAACCCCGGCCGCTCAGCGGACCGGGGTTCTCGTTTCGCCTGTTCAGGCGGGTGCGGAGGATACGAGATTCGAACTCGTGAGGGGTTGCCCCCAACACGCTTTCCAAGTCTTCGCCCGACTGTTCCTGGGAGTACGAGACTGTCCTGACCTGCGGTGCAGTCGGGTCGGGCGGGGCGCGGTGCTGTACGCGGGTGAATGAGACCAGAACTGAGACCACGGAGAGGTTCTCATTCTGGCCTCCATGCTGCGGGTTACTCCTCGAACAGGCCGGGCCGCTATTCCCGGATGTCTCCGTCGAAGTCGCCGTTGCGTACGTCTTGAAGAGTCGTCGCGCAATCGATCTCGATGGCTCTGTGATCAGCTGCAGCAGCTCCGTCGGCACGTACAAGAGCCGATGTCCGGTGCCCGAGCAGAGGTCGGCCGTAGGGGTGATTGCGAATGATCTTTCCCTTGAATTACCACGGAGAAGCTTCGGCAGAGCGCCGGGCCCTGAAGGTCAGACAAAGAGGAGTTGATCCGTAACCGCCAAGTTCGGGAATACTTGAATGCTCATCTTGCCAGCGCACTCACCCATCTGGAATTCGATCGAGAAGTACGTGGAACGCGAACTGGAGTGAACCGCCATGCGAGTCGCGCCTTCGTGGAAGACATCCAGGGTCTCCTCGCCGCTGCTGTTCCAGCGGACCCTCACCGATCTGGCGCTGGAGACCACCAGCGAGGAGATGAGGGTCCGCTCCGGGGAATTGGACGAGGCCTGCACTCTTCTCGAAGCTTTGGTCGGCAGCATCGCGGCCGGCGTCGCGCGCAGGCCAGCGCTGAAACGACCAGGCGTCGGATCGGAGGGGCGCTGAGGATGTTCAAGGATCCGCTCCGCCACGTGATCACCTGGGGCTCATGTTCACGCCGTGCGCGAGGGCAAGGCCGCGTTCCTCCGCCGGAACCCGCCTTCGGGCGTGAGTCAACTTCGGCCTCTGCTCACTCCTGCCAGTCCATGTCCTTCACGGTGGAGATGTCTCCCTGCGAAAGGCGCAGGAGGGCGGCGAAGACCTCGTCTCAGGATCCCTCCACCTGTCCCCCTCTCCAGCGTCACAGTGAGCGTTCAGCCCGAGCGATCTCTGCGCTGAAGTCATTGCGGGCTTCCGAGGCGCACAGGAAGACGACACGGAACGTGACCTTCTTCCGGTTGGGCAAGTCAGGCTTGGCTGCCCAAGATTCGGCGGCCCTGAAGAGGGTTCGCAGAAAATCAGGACGTTCGCTTGGATTGTCCGAAAGTACATGCTCGGCGTCGTCCACGATCAGCAGGTAGCGCGCTGCTGGGATCCAGTTCAGGTCGGACAGGCAGTCGTACAGTGCGTTCCAGTTCCATCCGAAGTAGTCGGGCAGGTGAACATGCTCGTAGAACTGGGTGAAAACACCGTCAGCGTCGAGCATTTCCCTGCCCGGCATGCGAGCGGCATAGAACGATCCGCTGGGCGGTAGAGCTTCCGCCGCCGGAACGAGCGAATCGCTGGGGTTGAGGAACAGCCAGGGGGGCGAGTCGGCCCACCACGAGAGATCACTCACCGTCCCGCCTCCATGACGATATAGGTCTGATAGTGCGTGGGAGTGTAATAGGCCGATCCATCAGAACCCGTAATGATCCGCTCTCCGCCCGGTTTCGGATTTTGCGTAGACTGCACTGTGCCCCATTCCGTGTAGCGAACCGGTTTCCCAGCGCTGTCGAACTCGGGCAGCTTGTAACCCCCGCCCTTTCCGCTGTTCTCAAAGGGTCGCGGGATTGATGGTCCCATGAGCTGCGGCCCAGCCCCTTGCGCTTCGACTCCGAACTGTCGTATGTCCTGCAGCACTGCCTTGGACTCGCCAGGCACCTTCGTGGGAATCCACCCCTGCAGACTGGAGGTGTCGCCGAGGACCTGGCCCTCCTGGCACTGCGGTGCGAGACCGAGGGCATCGGACCACGTGTGGGGGTTCTGGACGTAGGCGTTGGGGTTGGGTGCAGGGGTGAGGCCAAGAGGGTCCGGGGTGAGGTAGCGGGCAGTCTCGGGGTCGTAGTGGCGGAAGTAGTTGTAATGAAGGCCGGTCTCCGGATCGTGGTACTGACCGGGGAAGCGCAGTGGCGTGTAGGTGTTGCTGTCGGCTGCCCAACTCGTCGTCCCCCAGAGGTTCGTGCGGGCGAACCAGGCGACGTCCCCTGTTTCGTCGATGAGTTCGGTGGGTGAACCGACGAGATCGGTGACCATAGCGAAAAACCGGGAGTCGATCTCGTGCTGGGGTACGTCGGTAGAGGTGATGCGTTCGGTCTGGGTGATGGGCCGCAGACCTTGGTGGTCCCAAGTGAGGGTGACCGGATTCGGCAGTTCGGTGGCTGTGGTGGTCTGTTCACACAGGACAGAGCCGTCCCAGGTGAAGTCGACCTGCTCGACGACGGCTTCGCCGTCGCCCGCGAGACACTGCTTGGCGACTCGGCGGCCGAGCGGGTCGTACCGGTAACGCCAGACGGTGCCGTCCGGAGTGGTGACGGATGCGAGGCGATCTTCAGCGTCCCAGGTGTATCGCCAGGTGTCGGGTTTCCGGGAGAGGCGTATCTTCTGGCGCAGCGTGATGCGTCCCAGGGCATCGTGTTCGTACCGGACGCCTCCGGCACAAGTGATACGGGTGCCGGCGTAGGTGCGAGGTCCGGTCGCTTCCTGGCCGGGGTGAGCGGCGGGCCACTCGGCCTGGGTCTGGTTTCCCGCCTCGTCGTAGGCGTATCGCTCGCTCCAGGTCGCTCCGTGGACAGCTGTGACCCGCCCTGCGGCATCCAGGGAGAACTCGCGGGATCCGTTCCGCTCGTCCTCAGTGCGAATGAGATTGCCGTCTGCGCGGTAGGCGTAGGCGCGCCGCAGGATGTCTCGGCCGCCGACGATGGTGGCTGCCTGCGTCGCCAGTTGGCCGAGATCATCGAACGTGTTGGCCAGAGTGAGTGTTTCGCCGATGTGGCGGTTCAGTTCCTGGCCAGCAAGGTCGAACTCGAAGTCGATCCTGCGACCCGCGGCGGTCAGCTGGGTGCGTCGCCCGGCCGTGTCATAGCTCCATGCGCTGGTGACGCCAGTGGGTGTGGTGCGGCTGGTACGGCGGCCCAGGAGGTCGTATGTGTACGTGATGGTGCGCTGGTTGACCGTTTCGGTCAGAACACGCCCTTCCGCATCGAGTTTCCGTACCAGCGTGGCGTCCGGGCCCGCCACCTGGACGAGTTGCCCAGCAAGATCGTATTCGTAGGTCGTGGTTGCTCCGCCGGTGTCTTTGCGACACACGCGGCCCATCGGGTCTCGCTCATATCGGATGACCTGCCCGAGTGCGTTGGTCGAGGTGACGAGCCACCCTGCCGGGTCGTACGCATAAGTGAGAGTCCGCCCGTCGAAGTCCGTTTCCGACGCCAGACGTCCGGCCTGGTCGTATTGGTAGTTCCAGGTCAGGCCCTGTGGGTTGGTGACCTGGGAGACGCGCAACTCTGTGTCGTACGTGAAGGTAGAGCGCGTACCGTCCGGGGCGATGCGGCACGTCGGCAGGTCGAAATGGGTGTACTCGAACCGCGAGACCGCGCCCATCGCATCTGTGTGGCTGAGGCAGTTTCCCTCACCGTCATATGCCCAGGACGCCGTAGTGCCATCCGGCTCGGTACGGCGGACTGGCTTGCCCTCGACAGTCCACTCGAGCAGTGTCATACGGCCAAGGGCATCGGTGACGGTCACGGTACGGCCGAACGGATCACGCTGATAGCGAGTGGTTGCCCCCACCGGGTCGACGATTTCGATGGGCAGTCCCGCCTTGTCGCAGCGGACGCGGGTGGTGTGACCGAGCGCGTCCGTGATCGAAGTGAGATGCCCGGCAGCGTTGTATGCGTAACGGGTGATGGCGCCGACCGGCGTGGTGACAGCTGTGCGGTTGCCGCGTTCGTCGAATTCCTGACGCCAGTTGGATCCGTCTGCTGTGGAAATCGTTGTGGGCTGACCCAGCGGGTTGTACTCGGCCGTTGTCTCGTGACCATCAGGGCGGACGATGGACGTGACACGACCGAGGGCGTCGTATGTGTAGCGGGTCGTGTGGCCGAGTGGGTCGGTCACTGAGATGAGTTGGAGGCTCTCGTCCCATTCCTGTGCCGTGACGTTGCCCAGCGGGTCGGTCTCGCGGACGAGCTGCAGGGCCTCGCTGTGTTCGTACCGGGTGCTGTGGCCGAGGGAGTCAGTCACAGTGGTGGTGTGGGTGGCGTCATCGTAGGTAAGGGATCCGGAGAGGAATCCGTCGCTGCCCTCAGTGCGAATGACCCGGCCGAATCCGTCGTACTCGTAGGCGTAGACCGTGTCGTTCCGGTCCGTCCACGAAGTGATGCGCCCCTCTTCGTCGTACGTGAACCGCATGGGGAGACCCGAGGAGTTGATGACCTCGGTGAGGTGCCCGTCGTCGTTGTAGCCGTAGGTGACCAGTGGCGTACCCGCCGATTGTGGACGTTCTGGGTCGAGGAGACTGAGCGCTGCGATCCGGGGCAGATCGGGGTGACGTTGTATCGCGATGCGGTATCCACCGGAGTGAACGACTTCCTCTGGGCAGCCGTCTGCCGTGTAGTTGATGGTGATCCGTTGCCCGTTTCGGTCAACGATCGATTGGAGCGGTAGGTCAACCGCCTCGCCGTCGTCGGTGGACTGCGGCGTGTGGAAGATGTAGGCCAGGCCAGTGTCCGGATCAGTCACACGTAGTGCGCCGTCAACATCGCCGTCCCAAGTCAGAGGCCACCGCTGGCCGACTTCTGGGTACACGGGTACGTAGGAGTCGGCAGATATCTGAGGGTAGACAAGGCGGGCGCCGTCTGCAGCGGCATAGATGATGCCGGTTTCGTCGGCCTGCAGACGCTGATCAAGGGTGGAGGCCCAGGACGGCCCGAACCATCCTCCCCAGCGGTAGGAGGAGACATGAGTGCGCTCCAGAACCAGTGACAGGGCACCCGGCAGCTGAACGTCGGTCTGTGGGAGCAGCATGTCGCCGGTGGCGACGTCGATCGGGTCGAGCTTGCACTTCTTGAACAGCGCGCGGATCGAAGCGGGGAGCTTCTGCAACTCTTCGGGGCGAAGTTTGAGGCGGGAGAGGCCCGATCCATCGAGCTTCAACGACCGGCTGAGCTTGGCGAGTTCAGTGGGCTTGAGTTTGCCCAGGCCCTTGCCGAGGGCCTTGCCCAGCGCCCCGGCGCCGATGCCGAAGGCGGCACCAGTGGCCAGCAGCTCCGCTAGTTTGCCCGGGTCTTTGAAGGCGCCAGGATCTTGCAGGGCGGCGTCGAAGGCGGCGAACTTCATGCCGTCGCCAGCGAGTTTGCCGGCCTTGGCGATCGTCTTGATTTCCCCGAGGGCCTTCAGTGCCCGCTCCAGGCCGCGGATCGCCTCCATGACGGTGCGGATGACCGAGGCCATGCGGGTCCCGGACTTCTCGATCCGGGCGATCAGCGCCACGACCTTCGCCGCCCGCGCACCAGCCGCAAGGTTGCCGGCGATCACGGACAGGCCACCGGTCAGCACCGACAGGGCCAGACTCGCGATCTCGAACTCGGCGATCTCCGCGAGGATCACACCGATCTCGGTCAGCAGCTCGTGGGCCTCGTCGGCGAAGTCGTCCAGCGCCTTGGCGCCCTTGCGCAGGGAGTCGGCCATGTCGGTGGCCTGCGTACGACTGGCTTTGGCCCGCTTGTGCAGAGCTTTGGCGGCCTTGCCCTCCCACTCCAGGCCCTTGAGTGCCGTCTCGGCGTCACGGGCGGCGGCATCCAGGCCCTTGGCCAGGGCTCGCCATTTTTTGGCTATCTCCCGGATGCCGTCCGGGTCGACGGCGGGGTCGGTGATGCCCAGGAACTCCAGATTGCTGGCGAGGGTGTCACCGAAGGCGTGGTTGGCCTTGTTGATCCATTTCAGCGGGTTGAGGTCGTCGACGTCGATGCCGGGGATGTCGAAGCCCATGGACGGCTCAGCCCTTCTTGGCGCGGGCCGCGGCGGTCAGCAGGACATCGAGGAGGTCGAAGGCGTCGGAGACATCGCCCAGGAACTTCGCCTCGCTCTCCCACTCCTTGTGCAGGTTCTTGGTGAGCTTGGCGATGGTGTCCATGCCGTCCTGGATGTCGTCCTTGGCGCTCATCAGCGAGCCCAGCACGCCGAAGGCGGACATGTCGTGGGAGGCGGAAGTGAAGTCGTGCAGCGGCTTGGTGGTGTGGTGGTCGACCTTGCCCAGGGCGGAGGCCGCCTTGTGGAGGGATTCCGCATCCTTCTTCAGGTCTGACATGCCTGCCCGCCCCCGTGGGTTGAGATGGTTCTACGTGTGACGCGCTAACGGGTATAGACCGGATCGGCCGACAGCCTCGGTCAGCGGTTGATGGACTGGATTTCCTGGACGTTCATGTCCTGGGTGGTCTCGAAGGTGCCATCGGGCAGATCACCCTTGGTCTTCCCGCTGCCGTGCCACTCGATGGACCAGGTCACCGATGCCTTCAGCTGATACGGATGATCACCCGTGGCGCGCCGGTACTTGATGCCGCACGGCGGATCCTGCTCGGCATTGCCCTTCTTGTACGGGGTGCCGATGGAGCCGTCCTTGTTGAAGGTGCACTCGCCGGTTGCCGGGTAGGTCTCCGCGTCCTCCGTGCCCGAATTCAGGTGGAGGCTGACCGGCTTCGCCGTGGTCTCCGCCCACAGTCCCGTGTCGGGTAGCTCGGCACGGACCCTGATCTCCTTGAAGGTCCCCTTGTCCAGCCACACCCAAGTGGGCAAGTTCACCGTTGACGTGGCCTCGGGCTTCAGCTCGACCTTGGTGTCCGGCACCTTGGTCTGCTGGTAGGCGAGGGCGGCGAGGGTCTTGGGGTTGATGGCCTGGGGAACGTTCGCAGGCTTGCCCTTGTCCACCCAGAAGGGAGGCCGGGTGCAGGCCCGAGCAGCCGGATCGTTCTTCATGTCCTTGTTCTTGACGGCCACCCACCACATGCCCTTGCCGTTCTTGTCGGCATTGAAGTTTTTGTAAGGGTGTCCGCCCTTATAACGCTCCTTGGCGCCGGCGATCTTGTTGGGGTTGCCGCCCGCAGACTTGTGGATCGACCACTGCGCTTCCATGAAGGTCTTGAAGTCCTTGGCCTTCCAGTACGGCTCGTACCAGCAAGCGGGGATCTTCCAGTCCAGCGCCGTGGGAGTCAGGCTCCCGGAGCCATCGGCGGAAGCCTGGCCGCCCTCCACCTTGAAGACGACCTTGGACATCAGGAGCGGGCCCGTGGAGTCGCCACTCGTATCGGACTTCTGCTCGCCGGTGTCGCCGAACCCTCCAGCCGCCGCAGGGGACGCAGAGAGCAGGCACAGTACGGTAGTGAGCGCCGCTACCGCAGTGCGGTGTGTCACGGCTGGCACTTCTGGGCCCCCCGGTCCTCGCTGATGTCCCAGATCTGCCACACGCCGTCCTCGTTCTTCTTCACCCCGGCGTTGTAGTAGACGTAACTGTTCGGCGTGGTCTTGGTCCCCTGCCTCTTACCCGTCTTGCGGTTCTTGAGGTCCGCCCGGCTCTCGTCCACGCAGTACGTCACCGCGGCTGACGTCTTGCTGAACGTGGTCACTTGCCGGTCGTAGTAGCGCAAGGTCCCGGTCCAGCTGATGTTCTTGTCGATGTTGGAGGTGGCGTACTTGTACACGCCGGTCAACGCTTGATCCGTGTAGTAGAAGGCCATCCCCGCGTGCTTGGCGTCCCCGGTCGCCATCGCCTGCCAGACCGTGCTGACGGTTCGCTCGTTGTCCGCCAGGATGGCGTCCTTCACCGCGTCGCCCGTCTCCCGGTTCTCGAAGAGCATCTTCATGTCGGACGGCAGCTTGATCGCTGGCCGGTCGATCCCGTCCGCCGTCGCGGACGGCGATGGCGAGGCCGACTTTTCGCCGCTCGCGTCAGCGCCAGCGATCTTGTCGATGTCCTTGCTGTCGTCCGACCCGCCGCAGGCGGTCAGCAGCAGGGCCGCGCATGCGGTGAGTGCGGACGTTGCAAGCCGGATCGAGCGATTCACGGGGGATCTCCGGTACGTAGGAGCTGAGCCGAGCAAACCAACGCTATCCGTGATCACGCAGTGACAATGAGGCGGGGGTGAACGATGGCCGGAGTGCTCCGGGGCGGATCGGGCAATACGGATGCGGCGCACACGGATTGTCAGGGGAAGCGATCGAGGCAGGGCTGAAAACCGCCCATGCCGCGCAGGAAGCGCAGGCACCCAAGGTGGTACTCGCCTCGGTAGCAGCCGCCTTGGACTGGGGGATCACCGCGCCCCGGGCGCTATCCATGTCGGTTTTGTTGGTGACTTAGGTTCGGCCGTCGTCGAGAGTGGACGTGCCGGATGCCTTTGGTGATCGCCTGCGCCGGAGCGCTATGGGCTCGACCTGTGCACCTGGTCAAATCTGCCTGCCTTCGCACCAGTTCGCCGGGGGCAGACAGGAAAGACCCCGGAAGGGTCTGGTACGCGGCCGCAACGCATGCCAACGTACGACGCCCTGCTGGAGAACCAGCCCCGAACCCATGGATGCGCCCCTGCACCCGCACCACCCCACCGATCCCTTGCACTCCGACTCGCCCGACCCGGTGTACTGGGTCACCCCGCGCCACCTGGCCGGTGATGACGGCGATCTCGCCGAGCGGATGGGTGACGTCCTGGCCGGCCTCGGCTGGCGCATGTGGCCGACTTCCCGTAACACCCTGCTGTATGTGAGCCCGGACGAACTGCGCGGTGCCGAGTGGATCCTTGCGGCCTCCCCATTCGAGTTGGGCGGGCTGCCTGTCGCCTGGCAGCTCAGCGCCGCCCACATGACGCCTCCGCCATGACTGAATGGAACGCGTACTTCACCGCCGGTGTCCCGCACGAGGCGGTCGCCGATCTCCTCATCGCGATCGACGCCCATGAGGCACCCGACGTCGGCTTTGAGGGACCCGAGAGGGTCCTGACCGCGCTCGGTGCCCAGGGCTGGCTCCGCGATGTGGACCGGCCCCGCACGACCGCCACCGACCCCGGTTTCTCCTGCACCGTGTCCCTGGAGTTGCTGCCGCCGCTCGTCCAGGACGCGGACCCGCGCCCTGACCTGGTGGGCTGGCAGGCATGGGCGGAACCTGTTCTCGGCGCCCCGTATCAACTGAGACCAGACAACAACGAAGGGTCCGACCGCTCAGCGGTCGGACCCTTCGTTTGCCCTGGTGGGCGGGTGCGGAGGATACGAGATTCGAACTCGTGAGGGGTTGCCCCCAACACGCTTTCCAAGCGTGCGCCCTAGGCCACTAGGCGAATCCTCCGCCGCAAACAATACAAGACGTTGGGGAGTGCTCGCGAACACGATCCCGAGGTCGTCGACGTGATCGTCGTCTCGTGGGCCGGGGCCGGGGGCGGCGTCGCTTCCGGGGGCGGGGATCCGCTACTGTGGGGGCCAGCCCCTCACGTGGCGCTATCTGACTGAACTCCCCCAGGGCCGGAAGGCAGCAAGGGTAGGTCGGCTCTGGCGGGTGCGTGGGGGGCGCTTTGCGTTGGGGCGGTCCGGGTTGTCAGTGGTCGCCTATAACCTCGTATGTGTGTCGTCTCTCGCGTTGTACCGCCGTTATCGCCCGGAGTCGTTCGCCGAGGTCATCGGGCAGGAGCATGTGACAGACCCGCTGCAGCAGGCGCTGCGGAACAACCGGGTCAATCACGCCTACCTGTTCAGTGGCCCGCGCGGCTGCGGCAAGACGACGAGCGCGCGCATCCTGGCCCGCTGCCTGAACTGCGAGCAAGGTCCCACCCCCACGCCCTGCGGCGAGTGCCAGTCCTGCCGCGACCTGGCGCGCAACGGCCCCGGTTCGATCGACGTCATCGAGATCGACGCCGCGTCGCACGGTGGCGTGGACGACGCCCGTGACCTGCGCGAGAAGGCCTTCTTCGGCCCGGCGTCGAGCCGGTACAAGATCTACATCATCGATGAGGCCCACATGGTCACCTCGGCGGGCTTCAACGCCCTCCTGAAGGTGGTCGAGGAGCCCCCGGAGCACCTCAAGTTCATCTTCGCGACGACCGAGCCCGAGAAGGTCATCGGCACGATCCGGTCGCGTACGCACCACTACCCCTTCCGGCTCGTGCCCCCCGGCACGCTCAGGGACTACCTCGCCGAGGTCTGCGGCCAGGAGGCCATGGCCGTCGAGGACGGCGTCTACCCGCTCGTCGTGCGGGCCGGCGCGGGTTCCGTGCGTGACTCGATGTCCGTCATGGACCAGCTCCTCGCCGGCGCGGGCGAGGGCGGAGTGACGTACGCCATGGCGACCTCCCTCCTCGGGTACACGGACGGCTCGCTGCTCGACTCCGTGGTCGAGGCATTCGCCTCCGGGGACGGCGCCGCGGCCTTCGAGGTCGTGGACCGCGTCATCGAGGGCGGCAACGACCCGCGTCGCTTCGTCGCCGACCTCCTCGAGCGGCTGCGCGACCTCGTGATCCTCGCGGCCGTGCCGGACGCCGCCGACAAGGGGCTCATCGACGCCCCCGCCGACGTCGTCGAGCGGATGCAGGCCCAGGCCGGTGTCTTCGGAGGCGCCGAACTGAGCCGCGCCGCCGACATCGTCAACGAGGGCCTCACCGAGATGCGCGGCGCCACCTCGCCCCGGCTCCAGCTGGAGCTGATCTGCGCCCGCGTGCTGCTCCCCGCCGCCTACGACGACGAGCGTTCCGTCATGGCCCGCCTCGACCGCCTGGAGCGCGGCGGCAACTTCGTCGCGGGCGGCCAGGGCCCCGGCCCCGCGATGGCGTACGTCCCCGGGTCCGAGACCCACGCGGGCGTACAGCAGGCCGGGGGCGTCGCCATGTCGCAGGGCGCGCCCGCGGGCATGGGCCAGCCGGTGCCGCCCGGGGGTGGGCCTGCTGCTGCCCGCGCGGCGGTGCGGGGGGGCGGGGCCGGGGGGCCGCAGGGGTCTGGAGCGGGTGTTGGTGTGGGGGGCGCGGGGCAGGGTTCGGGGCCGGGGGCCGGTGCGGGCTCCGAGTCAGACTTGGGCTCGGGCTCGGCTGTTCCTGTGGCGCAGGCGCCTCAGGCTTCCCCGGCACCTCACACGCCGCAGCAGGCGCCCCAGGCCCCGCCGACAGGCCCCGCGGCTGCTCCCGCCTCCCCGTCTCCCACCCCCACCGGTGAGCGGCGTCCCGGCGGCTGGCCCACGGCTTCGGCCCCCGCCTCTGCACCGGCGGCCTCCCAGGCCTCCCATGCCTCCCCGGCCGCCGCCGCTCCGGAGACGGCACCGCGGCCCGGCGGCTGGCCCACCGCCGCGAGCGTGGGGAGCGGCGCCCCGGCGGCCCCGCAGCCCGCTCCGGCGGCGCCCGCTCAGGCCCCGGCCGCGCAGGCTCCCGCCCCGATGGCCGCCCAGGCCGCCCCGGCGGGCGGGCCCGACCCGCGCAGCCTGTGGCCGAACATCCTGGAGGCCGTGAAGAACCGGCGGCGCTTCACCTGGATCCTGCTCAGCCAGAACGCCCAGGTGGCCGGGTTCGACGGGACGACCCTCCAGCTCGGCTTCGTCAACGCGGGCGCTCGGGACAACTTCGCGAGCAGCGGCAGCGAGGACGTACTGCGGGCCGCGCTGTCCGAGCAGTTCGGCGTGGAGTGGAAGGTCGAGGCGATCGTCGACCCGTCCGGCGGCTCCGCGCCCCCGCCGGCCGCCGGGAACTTCGGCGGTGGAGGTGGAGGCTTCGGCGGAGGCGGGGGAGGAGGCTTCGGTGGCGGCGCCCCGGCGCCCCAGCGCTCCGCCGCGCCCCCGCAGCAGCCGTCGTCGCCCCCTTCGACCCCCGCCCCCCAGGCACCGCCCACCCGCGACCCGGCCCCCGCCCCGGCCCCCCGGACGGCCGCTCCCGCCGCCCCGGCCCCGGAACACGTGTCCCCCGAGGACGACATCCCCGAGGACGACGACCCGGACCTGGTGGAGTCGGCGCTCTCCGGTCACGACCTGATCATGCGGGAACTGGGCGCGACGGTGGTCGACGAGTACCCGAACGAGTAGGCGCGGCGCGGGAACGGAGCGGGGGGCCTCTTGCTCCTGCCTCTGCCCGGCGTCGCGGGGTGAACGGGCGGGTGGGTGGGGGGTGGCCGCCGTGGGGCGGCGGGGCTGGGCGGCGGTGCGGGGGCGGTGGCCCCTTTCCTGGGCAAGGGCGATCGCAGCCGCAGGTGGGGAGCCCCTGGCCCCGGAAGGGCCGCCGCGAGCTGGAGGAACGTACAACAGGCTGGTGAGCCTGAGCTGGGCGGCCCGTACAAAGGCACTCCGTCCCGGCGGCTAGGCTGGCCAGCGTGAAGGTCCTCGTCATCGGCAGTGGTGCCCGCGAACACGCCCTGTGCCGCTCTCTGTCCCTCGACCCCGACGTCTCCGAGCTGCACTGCGCCCCCGGCAACGCCGGCATCGCAGAGGTGGCCGAGCTGCACCCGGTCGACGCCCTCGACGGCGCCGCCGTGACCGCCCTCGCGCGCGAGCTCGGCGCCGGGCTCGTCGTCGTGGGCCCGGAGGCCCCCCTCGTCGCGGGCGTCGCCGACGCCGTGCGGGAGGCCGGCATCCCCGCCTTCGGTCCCTCCAAGGAGGCCGCGCGACTGGAGGGCTCCAAGGCCTTCGCCAAGGACGTGATGGCGGGCGCGAGCGTGCCGACCGCCCGGTCGTACGTCTGCGCCACCCCGGCCGAGATCGACGAGGCCCTCGACGCCTTCGGGGCGCCGTACGTCGTCAAGGACGACGGCCTCGCGGCGGGCAAGGGCGTCGTCGTCACCGACGACGTCGAGGCGGCGCGCGCGCACGCCCTCGCCTGTGACCGCGTCGTCATCGAGGAGTTCCTCGACGGCCCCGAGGTCTCCCTCTTCGCGGTCACCGACGGCGAGACCGTCGTCCCGCTGCAGCCCGCCCAGGACTTCAAGCGCGCGCTCGACGGCGACGAGGGCCCGAACACGGGCGGCATGGGCGCCTACTCGCCGCTCCCGTGGGCCGACCCGAAGCTGGTCGACGACGTCGTGCGGAGCGTGCTCCAGCCGACCGTGGACGAGCTGAGCCGCCGCGGCACCCCGTTCGCGGGGCTGCTGTACGCGGGGCTCGCGATCACGAGCCGGGGTGTGCGGGTCATCGAGTTCAACGCCCGTTTCGGCGACCCCGAGACCCAGGTCGTCCTCGCCCGCCTGAAGACGCCGCTCGCCGGGCTCCTGCTGGCCGCGGCGACCGGCAACCTCGCCGACCTGCCCCCGCTGCGCTGGAGCGACGACGCCGCGGTGACCGTGGTCGTCGCCTCGCACAACTATCCCGGTACGCCGCGCACCGGCGACCCCATCGAGGGGCTCGACGCGGTGGCGGCGAAGGACGGCCCGGACGCGTACGTCCTGCACGCCGGGACCAGGCGGGACGGCGACGCCGTCGTCAGCGCGGGCGGCCGCGTGCTCTCCGTGACGGCCACCGGAACCGACCTGACCGAGGCGCGCGAGCGCGCGTACGCGGCGCTGTCCCGGATCCGTCTCGACGGCTCCCAGCACCGCACGGACATCGCGGCGAAGGCGGCGGGCGCGCAGGCGTGACCCCGCCCGGGAGTACTCCCGCGTAACTTTCAGCCAACTTCAGGCCCCGGATCTGTCGCTGATCCGGGGCCTTTTCGGCAGCCACCTTTAGAGCCTGTCTTTGAACCCCCGCCTGCGCCCCGACGCCCGGCACGCACGCTCGGCGCACGGAGCCCCAGGACAGGTGGCTCCGCCACAGACCTCGAACTCCGCACACCGATCGCACGCTTCCCCAAGCTCTCGGCTCCGCTCGAGCAGGGGAGGCCCCAATCCACCGCTGCGCCCGCGCTTCGCGCGGACGACGGGGGTTCAAAGACAGGCTCTTAGCCAAAGCCATTCCATCGAGTGACCGGTAGCCCGTACGGCTGACGGGGCGGTGTGCCCCAACTAGGGTGCGGCGCAAGCGTTCAAGGCCCCCAGGGCCAAACAGACCACCGGCATTGCGATGTCGGTGGCGGGTGCCACAGTGGGGGAGTGAGCAACACCAACGCCATTGATGTGCGCCGCCGGCCCAGGCCGGCGGCCGAGCTGTAGGCAGCAGGGGGTGCCATCGGTCGTGTCAGGTACGGGTGTGGAGGTGGGCGCGCAGGCCGCGCGCTCCCGGGCCCTCGCTGTGCTGCGGCTGCGCAGCAGGGCGCTGGCCGTCGCCCTGCTGCCCGCGGCCGTCGCCGTCGTGCTGCTCGCGGCGGGGGCCACGGGGCACGCGGGCGGCGGGAGCTGGGACATCGCCCGCTGGGTCGTGACCGGCGCGGCCGTGCTCGTCCTGCTGGGCGCGGCCGGGGTCGCCCTGGTCGTCGCGCGGGCCAGGCCCGCGCTGAGCCCCACCGTGCCGATCGCCGAGGAGTCCGCCCCCGACCTGTACCGGCTCGTACGCGACCTCGCCGACCGCCTGGACGTGCCCGCGCCCTCGGCCATAGCGCTCACCCCGGACTGCGACAGCTGGCTGGAGGACCGCACCCATCCCGCGCACGGGCCGAGCGGTAGGGGCCGCGGGGGCCGTCGTCGTCAGGCGGGCGCCCGTGCCCAGTCGGATGCTCGTGCCCAGGTGGACGCCCGTGCCCAGTCGGATGCCCGTGCCCAGGCGGATGCCTCGGGGGCGAAGAGTGGTGCGGCCGTCGGCGCCGCGCGGAGCGGGCGCGGTCCGAACCGTCCACCCTCCGTCGCCCCCGTGCTCGTCATCGGCTCCCCGTTCCTGTGGTGGATGCGGGTCGGTGAGCTGCGCGCCGTGCTCGCCCCGGTCGTCGCCGGTACGGGGCCCTCGGCGCACCCCGACATAGCGGCCGCCCGGCGCTTCGTCCGCGGGCTCGACGCCGCGGTCGCGGTCGCCGCCGCACCGGGGCGCGGCGCCCTCCCGCGCGTGGTGCTCGGCGGTATCGGCCGGGTCGCGCGGCTCCTCCTGCGCCACTGCCGGGTCCACGCCGCCGAGATGGAGCGCGGTGTCGCGGCTGCCGCCGCCGAGCGCGCCCAGACCGTGGACTACGGGGTGCGGATCGTCGCCCAGGAGCAGGTCGGCCTCGCGTACGCGGGGTGGGACCGCCTCCTCACCCGCGTCGCGCTGCCCGCCTGGCGCATGGGCCGCTGGCCCTCCCGGCTCGACGCGGGCGTCGTCTCGGCGCTCACGGAGCTGTCCCGCAGGGACCGCCTGGCCGAAGGCTTCGCCTCGCGCCTGGGCGAGCGCCCCGCCTGTGACCTTCTGGAGGAGCCGGGATCGATCGACGAGGCGGCGTCGCTCCTCGCCGCCCGTCTCTTCCACGGCGGCCCCGCGGAGGCGGGGCCCGACTGGGCGCCGGTGGCCTGGCAGGAGTATCCGGACGAGGTCGTCGACCGGAAGTGGCGCATGGACGCCGCCCGGCTCCACCGCGTCCTGGACTCCCTGGGCGTCAGCCACTCCGCCGACCCGACGGCCCCCGACCCCGAAGGGCCGACCCTGGGCCGCGTCCTGGACCACCTGACGACAACCGCGTCGGTCGGCGGTACGGAGGGTGTCGGCGGTACGGGGAGTCTCGGCCGTACGGGGAGTCTCGGCGGTACGGAGAGTCTCGGCGGTACGGAGAGTGACGTGCGGTCCCTGGGCGGGTCGGGGGACGAGGCTCCGGCTAGGGGTGACCTTGCTGCCCTCGGCCCTGATCCTGCCTCTGGCCTCGGCCCCGAGGCTCACCCCGACTCCGGCCCCGGGGCCCACCCCGACTCCGGCCCTGGCTGCGACTCCGACTCCCTCCCCGACTCCGCCTCCGATTCCTCGGCGGTGGTCCGGCCCGCACCGGCCGCGGAGCCCCGCGCCGCCTCCCTCTTCCCCGCGGTGGACGACGAGGCGGACGAAGCGGACGCGGAGAGCCGGCCCGGCAGGCTCGCCGCGGGCCTCACCGCCGAGCTCGCCCGTGAGGAGGCCGCGACTCCGCCTCGCCCCGCGCCCACGGGCCAGGGACCTGACGACGCCCTCTGGGACGACGGTGCCCTGCCGCTCTTCCCGCTCCAGCCACCCCGTACGGGTCGCGAGCTGCTGGCCGACCACGTCACGGCGATGGTGTGCTGCGCCGCGGTGGACACGGCGGGAGCGGTCCCCGGTCTCGACTGGCTCGACGGCCCCGCCCTGCTGGTCGACGGTGAGCGCGCGGCGGACCTCGCGCCGCGCGTCCTGAGCCTCGTCGAGGACGGCGACCCGTCGCCCCTGCGGGCCTGGCTCACCCGCCTGGGCATCCGCCCGGAAAAACCGGTCCGCCTGGTCTGACCTGGCGGTCCGCTTCCGGGGGCGGCACCGTGCCGGGGTGCCCGACCTCCGCCCGGCCGCTGTGCGCCGGGTGTATGGATCGCAGGACTGGACGCAGGACTGGACGCAGGGCTGCCGCCCGCCGTGTGCCTTACAGCCACTGCCCACCCGCCCCTGCCTCCTGCCCCCTCCCTCCCTGCCCCCAGGGCCAGGGGGCCAGGGCCAGGGCAAGGGCCACCGCACCCGCACCCCGATGCGCCCCGCCCCGCGCGCCCACGCCCCCGCCGGACCTCCGAGCCGCGTGTCGGAGGCAAAGCCGCAGGCAGGCGCCCTCGCCGGAACACGCATCCCGCTACCCCTCCCGCCACCCGTCCGCCACCCCTTCCGCCACGGTGCCCGGAATGTCACTCTCCGTTCACAGGAATTCGCGACGAACGGTGACGAGGTGCCTGCGTAATGTGATGTGCTGGATATGGCCGCCGGACCGCAACGCACCATCAGGCGCCGCAGCTCGGGGGAGTGAGGGAGGGGCAGGGATGAAGTCGGAGCCGATTCGCCGCTGGGAATCAGGCGCACTCGCGCACGCCGTGTCGGACCCCTTCGGTCAGGGCCCGCTGCCCTGGCTGCGCGGTTCGGAGCAGTACTTCGACGACACGGGCCACGTCGTGCCCTGGTACGTCGACCACGCGCCCGCCCCCGGCGCGACGGACATCCCGGCGCCCCGTACGGGCGGTCCGCTCACCGCCGACGACGTGCACCGCCAGATCAAGGGGTTCACCTCCACCGGCGCCGCCGCCCCGGGCGAGGCGATCGACTTCCACGTCACGGTCGACCCGCCCCAGCAGTTCAGCGTGGACATCTACCGCATCGGGCACTACGGGGGCGACGGGGCGTCGAAGATCACCACCAGCCCCCGCCTCTCCGGCATCGTCCAGCCCGCCCCGCTCACCGCGGACCGCACGGTCTCCTGCCACCACTGGTGGCTCTCCTGGCGCCTGCAGATTCCCAGCTACTGGAGCATCGGGGCGTACGTGGCGGTCCTGACCACCGCCGACGGGTACCGCTCGCACGTCCCCTTCACGGTCCGCGACGACCACCCCGCCGACCTCCTGCTGCTCCTGCCGGACGTCACCTGGCAGGCGTACAACCTTTACCCCGAGGACGGCCGCACGGGCGCCAGCCTCTACCACGCGTGGGACGAGCAGGGCGCTCTCCTCGGCGAGAGCGAGGCCGCCGTCACGGTCTCCTTCGACCGTCCGTACGCGGGCGCGGGCCTCCCCCTGCACGTCGGCCACGCCTACGATTTCATCCGCTGGGCCGAGCGGTACGGCTACGACCTGGCGTACGCGGACGCCCGTGACCTGCACGCGGGCCGCATCGACACCACCCGGTACCGCGGCCTGGTCTTCCCCGGCCACGACGAGTACTGGTCGCCGAACATGCGCCGCGCCACCGAGCTGGCCCGCGAGCACGGCACCTCGCTGGTCTTCCTCTCAGCCAACACCATGTACTGGCAGGTGGAGTTGGGCCCCTCCGCCTCCGGTGTCGCGGACCGGCTGCTCACCTGCCGCAAGCGCCGCGGCCCCGGCCGCCCGGCGCTCTGGCGCGAGCAGGACAAGGCCGAGCAGCAGCTGCTCGGCATCCAGTACGCGGGCCGCGTCCCCGAGCCGCGCCCCCTCGTCGTCCGCAACGCCGACCACTGGCTGTGGGAGGCCACCGGGGCGCACGACGGCGACGAGATCGAGGGCCTGGTCGCGGGCGAGGCCGACCGCTACTTCCCGCGGACCGCGCTCCCCGAGCACCAGGGCCGCATCCTGCTCACCCACTCCCCGTACGAGGACGCCGAGGGCGCCACCCGCCACCAGGAGTCCTCCCTCTACCGCGCCCCGTCCGGCGCCCTCGTCTTCGCGTCCGGCACCTTCGCCTGGTCGCCGGCGCTCGACCGGCCCGGGCATGTGGACCCCCGTATCCAGCGCGCCACGGCCAATCTTCTGGACCGCATCTGCAAGCGGGACTGACCCCGTCGCACGGCTTCGAAAACCGCCCCGGAAATCGCACTGGAAACCCCAACGAACACCGCGCCGCCGCACCGCCCCGCTCAACCCCTGGCCAAAACCGCACGTCCGATGCGGGAGAATCGACCTCACTTGGCCAGAACCACGGGAGGGAACCGTGTCCGGATTCGTAGAAAAGCCCGAGCCACTTGAAGTGCCGGGTCTGGTCCACCTCCACACCGGCAAGGTGCGCGAGCTGTACCAGAACGAGGCGGGCGAGCTCGTCATGGTCGCCAGCGACCGCCTGTCCGCCTATGACTGGGTGCTGCCCTCGGAGATCCCCGACAAGGGCCGCGTCCTCACCCAGCTCTCCCTGTGGTGGTTCGACCAGCTCGCCGACCTCGTCCCGAACCACGTCATCTCCACGGAGCTGCCGCAGGGCGCGCCCGCCGACTGGGAGGGCCGCACCCTCGTCTGCAAGTCCCTGCGGATGGTGCCGGTCGAGTGCGTCGCCCGCGGCTATCTGACGGGCTCGGGGCTCCTGGAGTACAACGCCTCCCGTACCGTCTGCGGCCTCGCCCTGCCCGAGGGCCTCCTCGACGGCTCCGAGCTGCCCGCGCCGATCTTCACGCCCGCCGCGAAGGCCGCCGTCGGCGAGCACGACGAGAACGTCTCGTACGAGGAGGTCGCCCGCCAGGTCGGCGCGGAGACCGCCGCCCAGCTGCGCCAGGCGAGCCTCGCCGTCTACGGCCGGGCACGGGGCATCGCGCGCGAGCGCGGCCTGATCCTCGCGGACACGAAGTTCGAGTTCGGCTTCGACGGGGAGCATCTGATCCTCGCCGACGAGGTCCTGACCCCGGACTCCTCCCGCTTCTGGCCCGCCGACCAGTGGGAGCCGGGCCACGCCCAGCCCTCGTTCGACAAGCAGTACGTGCGGAACTGGCTGACCTCGCGGGACTCGGGCTGGGACCGGGCGAGCGAGCAGCCCCCGCCGCCGCTGCCGCAGGACGTGGTGGATGCCACCCGCGCCAAGTACATCGAGGCGTACGAGCGGCTGACGGGCACGCCCTGGTAGCCACCGGGCCGCACCGGCACGAAGAAGGCCCCGGCACGAAGAAGGCCCCGCTCCGAGGAGCGGGGCCTTCTGTACGGAGCGGACGACCAGGTTCGAACTGGCGACCTCAACCTTGGCAAGGTTGCGCTCTACCAACTGAGCTACGTCCGCGTTGCGCCGAAGCGCGAGGACAACTATACCCAACCTCGCTCGCGCGCGAGACGCACCGCCGCGTGACGGTTCTCCGCCCCGATCTTGGTGACCGCCGACGAGAGGTAGTTGCGGACGGTTCCCTGGGAGAGCGCGGCGCGCTCGGCGATCTCCGCGACGGGTGCTCCGTCGGCGGCGAGTTCGAGTACCTCGGCCTCGCGTGCGGTCAGCGGCGTGTCCCCGGCGGAGATCGCGTCGGCGGCCAACTCCGGGTCCACATAGCGGTTTCCGGCGTGTACGGTCCGGATGATCTCGGCGAGCCGCTGGGCGCTCACGGTCTTCGGCACGAAGCCGCGTACCCCGACCGCGAGGGCCCGCTTGAGATGCCCCGGCCGGCCGTGACTCGTCACGATCATGGTCCGGCAGCGCGGGAGTTCGTCGCGCAGGGTTGTGGCCACGCTCACACCGTCGGCGCCCGGCATCTGCAGATCGAGCACGGCGACGTCGGGCTCGTGGGCCCGCGCCATGGCGAGCGCCTCGGGTCCCGTCGCGGCCTCGGCGACGACGACCAGGTCGTCCTCCAGGGCGAGCAGGGCGGCGAGCGCGCCCCGGATGAGGTGCTCGTCATCGGCGAGCAGCACGCGAACGCTCACAGCAGGGCTTCTTCCTCACGACGGCTGCCGGGTTCCTGGCGGGGCGCCCCGGCGGTGGCGGCACGCGAAGACGGCTCCGATCCCGACCCCGGCCCCGGTTCCGATCCCGCTCCCGATTCCTGTTCCGGGCCCGGCCCCGGTTCCGATCCCGCTCCCGATTCCTGTTCCGACCCCGGCCCCGGTTCCGATCCCGATCCCGATTCCTGTTCCGGTCCCGACCCCGGTTCCGATCCCGATTCCGGCTCCGGACCTGGAAGCCGTCCCGCCGCCGGTACGTCCACGGAGAGGCGGAAGACGCCGTCCCCCGATGTGTGCTCCAGCGTTCCGCCCACCGCGGCCAGCCGCTCCCGCAGCCCCGCGAGCCCGGTGCCGCGCCTTACGGGTGCCCCCTCAGGCACACCTCCGGTGCCGGGCACCCCTGCCCCCGGCACCCCGCCATCCACCCCGTCGTTCTCGACGACCAGCGTCGTACGCCCCTCGGCCCCGCCCTCGTCCCCGCCCACCGCCAGCACGATGTCGCACCGCCGCGCGTCCCCGTGGCGCAGCACGTTCGTGGCCGCCTCCCGCACGACCCAGGCGAGGACCGACTGCACGGGCGCGGAGAGCCCGGCCGCCGAACCGGTCACCCGGCAGCGGATTCCGGCCGCCTCCAGGACGCCCTGCGCGCCGGTCAGCTCCACGCCGAGGTCGATCTCGCGGTAGCCGCGCACCACTTCCCGTACCTCCCGCTGGGTCTCCTGGGCGATGCGCTGCACCTCGACCATCTGGTCCACGGCCTCGGGCCTGCCGCGCCGCGCGAGCTGCACCGCCAGCTCGCTCTTGAGCGCGATGACCGCGAGGTTGCGTCCCATCACGTCGTGCAGGTCCCGCCCGAACCGCAGCCGCTCCTCGGCGACCGCGAGCCGCGCCTCGACCTCGCGGGCCCGGTCGGCCTCCCACATCACGGAGAGCGTCCAGGCGCCGCAGCGCGCGGAGAACAGCGCGAGTACGCCGCCGAAGGCGATCAGCGCGGCGTAGCCGGCGAGCTGGCCGCCGCGTGCGCCCATGAGGGCGTAGCAGGCCACGATCACGGCGTCGAAGAGCGCGAGCCGGGAGAGGAAGACCTTGATGGGGAGGGCGAAGGCGAGCGACTGGCCGAACGGGACGACCAGGTAGAGCGCGGTCAGGCCGAGCATGCCCTGCTTCACCCCGTCGACCGCCTGCAGGGCGAGCCCGAGTCCCTCCGCGACGGCCAGCAGGGCGCCGCCGATCGCGAGGTCGCGGCGCGGCAGCGGGACACGCTTCAGGTAGTGGTCGTACACCTGCCGCAGCGAGCGGTTGGCGTGCGCGCTCTGCGCCGCGGCGACCGCGATCAGCGCCCAGCCGAGGATCTGCGCGGCGGGCTCGTGGCGCAGGCTCAGGCCGAGCGGCAGTGAGCCCCAGCTGACGAAGAAGATCCACGGCATGGCGTGCCACATGGCCATGCTCTGGAACTCGACCTTCTCGATCTTGCTGCGTCCGTGCCAGCCACGCTGCCAGGCCCGTATTCGGCCGAGTAGCACCCAGTACCTCCCTCAGAGGCTGTCTTTCAGAGCCTGTCCCTCAGTGACGCGGTTCCCAGCGGAACCACCGGCGTACAGCAAACACCGCGAGCAGGGTCCAGGCCACCGCCGTCGCGAGGGCGCCGAACGTCTCACCGGCGGAGACGCCGCCCGCCCAGCCGCCGCGGATCAGCTCGACGACGGGCGTGAGCGGAAGCAGTTCGCAGACCGAGGCGACCTTGTCGGGCATGACTTCGAGAGGCACGAAGAGACCCGAGCCCACCATCGAGGCGAAGATCAGCGGCAGGCTCATGACCTGCGCGGACTCGGTGGACCTGCTGAAGCTCGCGGTGACGGCCGCCAGCGCGGCGAACATCACGAGCCCCGCGGCGAGGCCGAGCACGACGAGGTCGGGCCGGTTCGGCGCCCCGGCGTCGAGGAGCGCCGCGCAGCCCGCGGCGAGCACGAGGCACTGCACGGCCGCGATGACGACCGAGGGCAGCGCGGCGCCCGCCAGGATCTCGGGGTCGCGCAGCTCACCGGTGCGCAGCCGCTTGAGGACGAGTTCCTCGCGGCGGGCCGTGTAGACGGCGGTCAGCGAGGAGTACACGGCGAAGAGCAGCGAGAAGCCGAGCGCGCCGGGCAGCACGACGGTGCCGACGGTGAGCCCGGTGCCTGCCAGGTCCATGTCCTTGGCGGCCTGCTTCGTACTGAAGGGCACCACCATCGGCACGAACAGCGCCGCGAACAGCATTCCCTTGTTCCGGCCGAGCAGGGTGAGCTCGGCGCGTGCAAGCGCCCGCATCCGCCGCGCGGGTGTCGTGACGGCCACCGTGCTCATGCCGCTGCCTCCGCTCATGCCACTGTCTCCTTCTGCGTGGCGCGCCCCGCGGGGCGCTCGTCCGTTCCCGTTCCGTTCTCCGCGTCGCGGGCGATCCGCAGGAACGCCTCTTCCAGGGAGGCGGCCCGCACGTCGAGCCCGGCCAGTTCGATCCGGGTGTCCCTGGCCCACAGGAGCAGTTCCGTGGCGGTCCGCTGCAGTTCGTTCGTACGCAGCCGGACGCGCCGCCCGGTGACCTCGTGGCCGGTCACGCCGAGCGCGGCGAGCGGCGGCAGGTCGCCGGGGAAGTACCCCTCGGGCAGGTCGAAGGAGACGTGGGAGGGCTGTGCGGCGACCACGTCGGTGACGCGGCCCTCGGCGGCGATGCGCCCCTCGTGCAGGATCGCGAGCCGGTCGGCGAGCGCCTCGGCCTCTTCGAGGTAGTGCGTGGTGAGCAGGACGGTCGTGCCGTTGTCGCGCAGTTCCTGGACCAACTCCCAGGTCTCGCGGCGCCCTTCGGCGTCGAGTCCGGTGGTGGGTTCGTCGAGGAAGAGCACCTCGGGACGGCCGATGAGGGCCAGCGCGAGGTCGAGCCGCCGCTTCTCGCCGCCGGAGAGCTGCTTCACGCGCACGCCGGTCCGCCTGCCGAGCCCGACGAGCTCCAGTGCCTCGGCGGCGGGCCGGGCGCCGCTGGTGCAGCCCGCCCACATCCGTACGGTCTCCGCGACGGTCAACTCGGCGGGGAAGCCGCCTTCCTGGAGCATGACGCCGATCCGTGGGCGCACGGCGGCCCGCTCGGTGTACGGGTCGTGTCCCAGCACCCGTACGCGTCCGCCGGACGGTGCGGCGAGCCCTTCGAGGAGTTCGACCGTGGAGGTCTTGCCGGCGCCGTTGGTGCCGAGCAGCGCGAACAGTTCGCCCCGTCCCACGGAGAAGGAGATCCCGCGTACCGCCTCGAAACCGCCCCCGTACACGCGCCGGAGACCGGTCACGTCGATCACTTGGTCAGTCATGTCCTCAGCGTCACCCGGCCGCCGGGCCGTCGGCAGTGCGCGCTGTCACCGGCCCGCATGACAAATGTCAGGAGCGGTGTCCGCGCAGGTGGGAGCAAGTGGGAGGGGGGGGCAGGCAGGGGCCGGATGGGGGGGCACATGAAGAAGGCCCCGGTCGGATCGACCGGGGCCTTCTCTGTGGAGCGAACGACGAGGTTCGAACTCGCGACCTCAACCTTGGCAAGGTTGCGCTCTACCAACTGAGCTACGTTCGCATTGCCTCCAACCGGCTTTCACCGGTCGGCGCGGGCATCAGCTTACCGCAACCAGCTGACTGGTCGGTGAGCGATGCGGAGCGGGTGACAGGAATTGCACACTGCGCCTTCCCCCTGGAAGGGGGATGTTCTACTACTGAACTACACCCGCAAGACTCCGTGAGGCCCGGCCTTCGGCCTCGCCCCTCGGCGTGCTCCAGACTTTAGCCGACCGGGAGGGGTGCAGCGCAAGTCGGTTGCCGCGAGGGGCCCGGGGCCGGGTCCCGGCCGGTCGGCGCGCGCCGTCAGTTGGCCGCCTCGAAGGCCTCGTAGACCTTCTTCGGGATGCGGCCGCGCGGCGGCACGCTCATCCGGTGCGAGCGCGCCCAGGCGCGGACCGCCGACGGATCGGGGGACACCGCCGTGTGCCGGAAGGTGACACCGGGGCGTGCCTGCTTGCGGGCCGCCTCCAGGTAGGGGGCGAGGGCCGTGCGCAGTTTCTTCGCATTGGTTTGGCTGAGGTCGATCTCGTACGACTTGCCGTCAAGACCGAACGCGACCGTTTCCGCCGCTTCCCCGCCGTCGATGTCGTCAAAGAGAGTGACCACGACACGTTGCGCCACGAATATCGGTCCCTTCGCGCGGCTCTACCGCGTTGACATGCGGTGATGCCGACTGCACGGATGTTTTGGGCAAAGTATCGACTATTGCCATTTCCTTTGTACAGTGCCCGGCATTGCATTGTGAAGCCTGTCCTAATACCTCCGCGTGTCAGGCTCCAATGACGATGCGTGATCTTTCGGGGATTCGCTGTGAAGATTCCCGGTTCGAAACCTGGTTGGGTACCGGAACGTGACCGTCATCTCGTAGGTTGCTACGAATCTACGCGAGTAGAAATTTTGTGCCGGTAGTCTGAAGGCACCTGCTCAGCACCGTGCAAGCAGCACACGCCAGCACCACACACCGGGAGTGCCAGTGGCACGCGTCGTAGTCGACGTCATGCTCAAGCCGGAGATCCTCGACCCCCAGGGCCAGGCGGTGCAGCGTGCACTGCCGCGCCTCGGTTTCCAGGGCATCTCCGACGTACGTCAGGGAAAGCGTTTCGAACTCGAGGTGGAGGGGCCGATCGACGCCCCGGCCCTCGCCCGTATCCACGAGTTGGCGGAAACCTTCCTCGCCAACACGGTGATCGAGGACTTCGTCGTAAAGGTCGAAGAAGACCAGCAGACGCAGAAGGCCGAGGAGGCCGCGAAGTGACTGCTCGAATTGGAGTCGTCACTTTCCCCGGAACCCTCGACGACCGCGACACCCAGCGCGCCGTCCGCGTGGCGGGCGCCGAGGCCGTGCCGCTCTGGCACAAGGACAAGGACCTCAAGCAGGTCGACGCCGTGGTGCTGCCCGGCGGGTTCAGCTACGGCGACTATCTGCGGGCCGGCGCCATCGCGCGCTTCTCCCCGGTGATGGAGTCCGTCATCGCGCAGGCGAAGGCCGGAATGCCGGTCCTCGGCATCTGCAACGGCTTCCAGGTGCTCACCGAGACGCACCTGCTGCCCGGCGCGATGCTGCGCAACAACCACCTGCACTTCATCTGCCGCGAGCAGCGGCTGCGCGTGGAGAATGCCGCGACCGCCTGGACCGCCGACTACACGGCGGGCCAGGAGATCGCGATCCCGCTCAAGAACATCGACGGGCAGTACACCGCCGACGAGCGGACCCTGGACATGCTGGAGGCCGAGGGCCGCGTCGCCTTCCGCTACCTCGACGGCAACCCCAACGGCTCGCTCCGTGACATCGCAGGCATCACCAACGAGGCGGGCAACGTCGTCGGCCTCATGCCGCACCCCGAGCACGCCGTGGAGCCGCTGGTCGGGACCGGCCGCACCGACGGCCTCGGATTCTTCACCTCGATCCTGAAGAAGCTGGTCAACGCATGACTCTGGATACCGTCAAGCACGCGGCCGAGACGCCCGACGTCAAGCTGCCCTGGGCCGAACTGGGCCTGAAGGAGGACGAGTACGACCGCGTCCGCGAGATCCTCGGCCGCCGCCCGACCGGCGCCGAGCTCGCCATGTACTCCGTCATGTGGTCCGAGCACTGCTCGTACAAGAGCAGCAAGATCCACCTGAAGCAGTTCGGCGAGAAGGTCCCCGAGAACGAAGCGATGCTGGTCGGCATCGGCGAGAACGCCGGTGTCGTCGACGTCGGCCAGGGCTACGCGGTCACCTTCAAGGTCGAGTCGCACAACCACCCCTCCTACGTCGAGCCCTACCAGGGCGCGGCCACCGGCGTCGGCGGCATCGTCCGCGACATCATCGCGATGGGCGCCCGTCCGGTCGCCGTCGTGGACCCGCTGCGCATGGGCGACGCCCAGCACCCCGACACCAAGCGCGTGCTCCCCGGAGTCGTCGCGGGCATCGGCGGCTACGGCAACTGCCTGGGCCTGCCCAACATCGGCGGCGAGCTCGTCTTCGACGCCTGCTACCAGGGCAACCCGCTGGTCAACGCCGGTGCCATCGGTGTCATGCGGCACGAGGACATCCACCTCGCGAAGGCTTCGGGCCCCGGCAACAAGGTCATCCTGTACGGCGCCCGCACGGGCGGCGACGGCATCGGCGGCGCCTCCATCCTGGCCTCCGAGACCTTCGACGACAGCAAGCCGTCGAAGCGTCCCGCCGTCCAGGTCGGTGACCCCTTCCAGGAGAAGCTCCTCATCGAGTGCACCCTGGAGGCCTTCGCCGAGAAGCTCGTCGTCGGCATCCAGGACCTCGGCGCGGCCGGACTCTCCTGCGCCACCAGCGAGTTGGCGTCCAACGGCTCCGGCGGCATGCGCGTCGAGCTCGACGACGTGCCGCTGCGCGACTCCACGCTCACCCCTGAGGAGATCCTCATGAGTGAGTCGCAGGAACGCATGTGCGCCGTGGTCGAGCCCGAGAAGGTCGACCGCTTCCTGGAGATCTGCGAGAAGTGGGACGTCATCGCCACCGTCGTCGGTGAGGTGACGGACGGCGACCGCCTGGAGATCTTCTGGCACGGCGAGAAGATCGTCGACGTCGACCCGCGCACGGTCGCGCACGACGGCCCGGTCTACGAGCGTCCGTACGCCCGCCCGTCCTGGCAGGACGCCCTCCAGGCCGACGACGCGAACAAGCTGGCCCGCCCGGCGAACGGCGAGGAACTGCGCGAGCAGGTCCTCAAGCTGGTCGCCGCCCCGAACCAGGCCGCGAAGTCCTGGGTCACCGACCAGTACGACCGCTTCGTGCAGGGCAACACCGTGCTCGCCCAGCCCGAGGACTCCGGGATGATCCGGATCAACGAGGAGACGGGCCTCGGCGTCGCCATCGCCACCGACGGCAACGGCCGGTTCGCGAAGCTCGACCCGTACACGGGCGCGCAGCTCGCGCTCGCCGAGTCGTACCGCAACGTCGCCGCGTCCGGCGCCAGGCCGCTCGCCATCTCGGACTGCCTGAACTTCGGCTCGCCCGAGGACCCGGACGTCATGTGGCAGTTCGCCGAGGCCGTCCGCGGTCTCGCGGACGGTTGCCTGGAGCTGGGCACCCCGGTCACCGGCGGCAACGTCTCGCTGTACAACCAGACCGGTGAGGCGGCGATCCACCCGACGCCGGTCGTCGCCGTCCTCGGCGTGATCGACGACGTCGCGCGGCGCACGCCGATCGCTTTCGCGGAAGAGGGCCAGCTCCTCTACCTGCTCGGCGACACGCACGACGAGTTCGGCGGCTCGGCCTGGTCGCAGGTGGTCCACGGCCACCTCGGCGGGCTGCCGCCCAAGGTCGACCTGGCGCGCGAGAAGCTGCTCGCCGAGATCCTCATCTCGGCCTCCCGCGACGGCATGATCGACGCCGCGCACGACCTGTCCGACGGCGGTCTCGTGCAGGCCGTCACGGAGTCGTGCCTGCGCGGCGGCAAGGGCGCGCGCCTCGTCGTCCCCGACGGCCTCGACGCGTTCACCTTCCTCTTCTCCGAGTCGGCGGGGCGCGCGGTCGTCTCGGTGCCGCGGAGCGAGGAGCTGCGCTTCACCGACATGTGCGGGGCGCGGGGCCTGCCCGTGCGCCGCATCGGTGTCGTCGACGGCGACGCGGTGGAAGTGCAGGGCGAGTTCACGCTGCCGCTGAGCGAGCTGCGTGCCGCGCACGAGGAGACGATTCCGGGGCTCTTCGCCTGACGGTTCTTCTTCGCCGCCCCCGCTCGGACCTGGTCCGGGCGGGGGCTTCGTCGTTCCCGCGCCGGTTGGACCGCGCCCCGTAGGGGGTTGCATGAGATTACGTAATTACGTAATCTCGCATCATGAACCTGGAAGAGCGGGTCGCCGAGCTCGAACGGCGCATGGCGCGGCTGGAGAGCGCGGGTCCGGCCGCGCCCCCGGTGGGCGAGGGCGATTTCTGGGCCCTCGACGCCCTGAAAGCACGGCACCCGGTGACCGAGGAGGCCGACGGTGCCGTCCTGTTCACCGGCTCCGTGCGGGTGCCGACGGGGCATCGGTACGACTGGCAGTACGGGCAGCTCACGGAGGCGCTGTTCGAGGGCGACTGGTCGGATGCGGCCGAGTCGTTCGCGGCCCTCGGCAATCCCGTACGGCTGCGGCTGCTGCGGGAGATCCTCGGCGGCCTGCGCACCGCCGCCGAGCTGGCCGCGCTCGACGACGTCGGCACGACCGGCCAGATCTACCACCACCTGCGCCAGCTGACCGGCGCGGGCTGGCTGCACACCACCGAGCGCGGGCGGTACGAGGTTCCCGCCGGGCGCGTGGTGCCGCTGCTTGTGGTGCTCACGGCAGCGCGCCCGGTGACCTGACCGGATTCCGGCACGCATTTCTGTACGAGTCGCACGAGGGGGAATCATGTCCGTGAAATCCGCGGGGCTGCGCAAGTCCGCCGCTGTGGCCCACCGGCTGCTGTGGGTCGTGTTCTTCGCCCAGTTCGTCGTACGGCAGTTCACGGAGCTGCCGTACAACTACTGGCTGGGCTGGCTGCCCGCGATCGCCGCGATCGGCATCAGTACGTCGATGTCCCGCTCCGCGCGCAAGCAGATCGAGACGGACCCCCCGGCCCCGGTCGAGGTCGCGCCCCCGGTCACCGGCCGCTGGTCCGCGCTGAACAGCCCCGCCGACAACGTGCCGAGCCACGGTACGCACCACCTGGGGCAGACGTACGCCATCGACATCACGGCCGAACCGGAGGAGGGGCCCGCCCGCCCCAAGCCCGTCTGGTTCTGGCCCGTCGCCCGGCGCGGCGACGCCTATCCCGCCTTCGGGCAACCCCTGCACGCGGTCGCCGACGCCACCGTGGTGCACGCCGAGGACGGCCAGCGCGACCACCTCAGCCGCAGCTCGCTCGTCGGGGTCCTGTACTTCCGGCTGGTCGAGGGCGTCGGCAGGACGCTCGGCGGCACCCGCCGCGTCGTCGGCAACCACATCGTGCTCGACCTCGGCGGGGGAACGTACGCCATGTACGCGCACGTCAGGCGGGGCTCGCTCACGGTGCGGGCGGGGGACCGGGTCGTGGCGGGGCAGTGGCTCGGCGACTGCGGGAACTCCGGCAACTCCACCGAGCCGCACGTGCACTTCCAGCTGATGGACGGGCCCGACCCGGACACCGCGCGGGGCGTGCCGTTCACGTGGCGCGGGATCGGGGTACCGGCGAACGGCGCGTTCTTCACGGCCGGTGGGACCGGCGAGGAAGCCGCAGCGCAAGCACCGTCCCGAGCAGCATGATCCCGGCCCCGCACAGGAACACCACGTCCGTGGCGTCGACGTAGGCCCGCACGGCGGCGGCGTGCGCTTCTCCGGTCAGGCCGGGGATGGCGCCGACGTCGCCGCCGGGGCCTTCCGCCGCGTACAGGCGGAGCAGGACCGCGCCGAACAGGGCGGTGCCCACCGCGTTGCCGAGGGTCTGGAAGAAGCGGATGCTCGTCGTCGCGACGCCCAGCTGGTGGCGCGGCGCCGAGTCCTGCGCGAGCTGGATCAACTGGCCGATGAGCTGGCCGAACCCGGCCCCGGCGAGCAGGAGTTCGGCCCTGACGAGCCAGAGCGAGGTGTCCGGGCCGACGGTCGCGAGGAGCGCGAAGGCGACGGCCGTGGTCGCCGTGCCGCCGATGGTGAAGGTGCGCGCGGACCAGCCGCGGGTGGCGAGGCGGCCCGAGAGCAGGCCGACGGCGGTCATGCCGGCCGCCATGGGGAGCAGGTAGAGCCCGGCGGACGAGCTGGAGACGCCCCGCGCGACCTGCAGGTAGACGAGCACGTAATAGATCACGCACATCATGGCGGCGCCCGTCAGCGCCTGGATGGCGAAGCCCAAGCGGAGCTGCGGGATCCGGAACATCGAGAGCGGGAGCACCGGTTCGGCCGCCCTGGCCTGCCGCCACAGGAAGAGCGCGAGGGTGGCCGCGGCCGCCGCGATCAGGCCGACGACGACGGGTGAGGACCAGGCGTAGTCCTTGCCGCCCCAGTCGGTGACCAGGAGCAGGGCGACGGAGAACGCGGCGGCGAGCGCGGCGCCCGGGTAGTCGATGGAGTGGCGCGCGCCGGCTTGGCGCGGGAGTTTCAGGACGAGTCCGGAGGCGGCGAGGACCGCGATGCCGACCGGCAGGTTGACGTAGAAGATCCAGCGCCAGCTCGCGTGGTCGGCGAGCAGGCCGCCGAGCCAGGGACCGAGCGCCATGCCGCCGCCCGCCACGATGCCGCCGATGCCGCCGGGCCCGGACGATTTCCCGCCCGCCCCCTTGAGCTGGGCGATCACCACCATCGTGATGCTCATCAGGCCGCCGCCCCCGACGCCCTGCACCGCGCGGGCCGCGATCAGCTGGCCCATCGACTGGGCGGCGCCGCAGAGCGCGGAGCCGAGCAGGAAGACGGTGACGGCGGCGACGAAGACGCGGGCGGCGCCGAGCGCGTCGCAGAGCTTGCCGTACAGCGGCAGGATCGCGGCACCCGCCAGCGCGTAGGCGCTGACCAGCCAGGGGATCTTGTCGACCCCGTGGGCCGGGTCGAGGTCGCGCACGATCGGCACGGTGGCGGCCGACACGATCTGCATGTCGAGGACGGCCAGGACGATCGTGGCGAGACAGACGGCGAACGCGACCTTGCGGCGCCCTTCGGACAGGGGCGGGGTCGTGTCCGCGGGTGACGCGGGGGGCGTGGTCGTAGTCGTGGTGGTCGTGGTCGGAGGCATGAGGACCACCCTGCCCGCGAAAATGTACCGAGTCAATATTTACTCCGAGAGTAAAATTCATCCTGGTACAGTGCCGTGCATGGCTGAGCAGGCGGATGGCTGAGGGGTCGCATGGCTGAGGAAGCGCATGGCTGAAGAAGCGCTGGGACTGCGCGAGCGCAAGAAGCGGCAGACCGCGATGCGGATCTGGCGCAGCGCGCTGACCCTGTTCCTGGAGCGTGGCTACGACAAGGTCTCCGTCGCGGAGATCGCCGCCGCGGCCGACGTCTCGAAGATGACGGTCTTCAACTACTTCGGCACCAAGGAGGACGTGCTCCTCGGCCCGATGGAGGACCACGTCTCCGACGCCGCCGACGCGGTACGCGAGCGGGAGCCCGGAGAGTCCGCGGTCAGCGCCCTGCGTCGGCAGTTCCTGGCCAAGGTGGCCGAGCGCGACCCCTCGATCGGCCTCTCCGACGACGTGCGGCTGGTCCAGATGCGTCAACTCATCACCGACACGCCGACGTTGGCGCGCCGCACCCTGTTCTTCCAGATGCGCGGCATCGAGCTGCTCGCCGAGGTCCTCACCGAGGAGACGGGTGACCGGCTGCTCGCCGGCGTGGCCGCCCACCAGCTCGTCGCCGCGCGGGACGCGGTGATCCTGGAGAACCACCGCAGGCTGCTCGCGGGCGACCGGGCCGAGGACATCGCCGTCGACTGCGCGGCCCTCGCCGAGCGCGCCTTCGACCTGGTCGAAAAGGGACTTCAGGGGTATCCCGGGAACCTCTAGGCTCAGCACCATGCCCCCGGCCAAGAAGCGCTTGCGCTCGTACGACTCCGTGAAGATCCGCTCCGCCGTCCTCGCCCAGTTCGGCAACGTCTGCGAGGCGGTCCGCACCCTGACCCCCGAGCAGCTCGCCCGCCCGACCCGGCTCGGCGACTGGACCGTGCGCGAACTGGCGGCCCACATCGCGATGGTCCTCGGCACCGTCCACCGCTACCTCGGCATGCCGGAACCGGAACGGCACGAAGTGGCGCTCATGGACTGGCCGTTCGCGACGGTCACCGCCGCCGTCCAGGTCGACCTGGACACCCGCGAGATCGCCGAGGCCGCGGGCACGGGCCTCGACGAACTGTTCACGCGCACGCTCGCCGGGATCGAGGAGTCCCTGCCCGGCGCCCCGGACGAGCGCCTGGTCCCGATGCGCTTCGGCGCCATGACCCTCGGCGACTTCCTCGTCACCCGCACCGTCGAACTCATCGTTCACACCGACGACTTGAACGACGCGGTGCCGGGCCTCGACGTCCCGTACGACCGCCAGGCCCTGGCCGCCTGCGCCCGGCTGCTCGCGGACGCCCTCGCGATCAAGGCACCGGGCGCCTCGACGGAGGTTCGGGTGCCGCCCTACGCGGTCGTGCAGTGCGTGGCGGGCCCGCGGCACACCCGCGGCACCCCGCCCAACGTCGTCGAGACCGACCCGCTCACCTGGATCCGCCTCGCGACCGGGCGGACCGAGTGGGCGACGGCGCTCGACGCGGCGCGGGTCAGCGCGAGCGGGGAGCGGGCGGATCTGTCGGAGCTGCTGCCGGTCATGGGGTAGCGGTGCGGGGCGTGAACCGGTGGGGACTCGGCGAGGGAACCGGTCGGGGAATCGGTCGTCGATCCGGTCATCGTTCCGGTCGTGGAACCGGGACCCCCACTTGTCCCGTCACATCGTCATGCACACGCAGCGTCTGACCCTCACCCTGACCGCGCTGGCCTCCGCCGGGCTGCTGCTCACCGCATGCGGCACCGAGTCCGGGGCCGGTTCCGACAGCGACTCCGGCGGCCGTTCCGTGGCGGACGGGCCGTCCCTCACCGGCGTCCGCTGGCACGTCGAGAGCCTCACCGCGGACGGCAAGAAGCGCGTCGCACCGCGGGACGCCTACCTGAAGATCGGCAAGGACGGGCGGGCCGTTGGCAGCTACGGCTGCAACGGCGTGAGCTCCGACGTGTCCGTCAAGGGCGACACCGTCCACTTCGGCAAGCCGCTGATGACGAAGCGGGCCTGCACGGACGACGGCCGCATGGCGTTCGAGAAGGAACTCCTGCGCACCCTCGGCGAGGAGAAGTTCACCGCGAGGACCGAAGGCGACCGCATGACCCTCAGCACGTCCGATGGAGACCGCGTGGACTTCACCTCACGCCCCGCCGAGCCCGCCGCCCCGCTCACCGGCACCAAGTGGACGGTGAGCGGCGTCGGCGACGCCCGGACGGCCGCGACGCTGCCGAAGTCGCTGGACGGCAAGGTCCACCTCACCTTCGGCAAGGACAGCAAGGTGCGCGGCAACCTCGGCTGCAACGACGTCACGGCCGAGGCCGAGGCCGAGGACGGCCGGATCACCTTCGGGCCGCCCGCGACCACCCGGAAGATGTGCCCCGGCGACGCGATGACGACCGAGCGCAAGCTGCTCAAGCTGTTCGACGGCACGGCGCGCTACGAGGTGAAGCAGGGCACGCTGAGGCTCACCGCCGCCGACGGCACGGTGATCAGCGCGGAGGCGGACCGGAAGGACGCGAAGGAGTAGCGGGGAGGGGACGGGGCGCGGCGAAGTCCGCCCACAAGCCCACAAGCCCACAGCCCTCACACTCCGCGTCCCCCGCGCCCCCTACGCCCCCCTACGCCCCCGGATACGGCAGCAACCCCTTGTCCGTCCGCTCCCAGGCCCCCTTCAGCTCGGCCAGCAGCTTCGGTTCCGCGGCGGCGCGGTCCGCCTGCTCGCGCCGGTCGGCCGCGAGGTCGTACAGCTGGTCCGCCCCGCCCTTGCCCCGGTAGTACTTCCAGTTGCCCCGCCGCAGCGCCCGCTCCCCGCGCACCCGCCAGAACAGCTCGCGTTCGGCGATCTTCTCGCCCCTCAGCAGGTAGGGGGCGAGGCTCGTGCCGTCCAGCGGATACGCGCGGTCCGGCCGGGCCCCGGCGATCTCCAGGAGGGTCGCCGTCCAGTCCGGCGTGTACACGGGCTCGTGGCTGACCTGCCCGCCGTCGAGCCGCGCGGGCCACCGCACGATGGTCGGCACCCGGATGCCGCCCTCCTTGAGCGAGCCCTTGTTGCCGGACAGCGGCCAGTTGTACGAGAAGCGCTCGCCGCCGTTGTCGGAGGCGAAGAAGACCAGGGTGTCGCGCTCCTGCCCGGACGCCTTCAGCGCGCGCAGCACCTCACCGACCGACCGGTCCAGGTCCTGGACCATCTCGGTGTACTTCGCCACGGAGCCGCCGTCCTGATGCCACAGCGCTCCCTGCTCGCCCGCCTTGATCCTGCGGACGATCTCGGCGCTCTCCTCCTCGTCGCCGTCCGCGATCCACGGCCAGTGCGGGGTGGTGAAGTTGAGGTTGAGCAGCCAGGGGGTGCCGCCGTGATCGCGCCGTACGTAGGCGCTCGCGCGCTCGGTCAGGATCCGCGTGTAGTACCGCAGGTCCTTGTACTCGGCGTCGCCCTCGCGGACATCGCCCTCGTACAGGTCGTACTCCCCGCCGAGTCCCAGTTTCGAGTAGTACTCCAGGGCGCCGCCGAAGTTCCCGAAGAACTCGTCCCAGCCCGACTTGGTGGGCGAGTAGTCCGGCAGGTAGCCGCAGTGCCACTTCCCGATCAGCGCGGTCGCGTACCCGGAGTCGCGCAGCAGCGAGGCGAGCGTCGGGTGGGTCGGGGCGAGGCCCACGGACTTGTCGGCTATCGGTTCCGCGAGGCCGCCCTTCGTACGCCCGGGGAAGCGGCCGGTGTACAGGCTGAAGCGGGTGGGCGAGCAGGTCGCGGAGCCGGAGTAGGCGTCCGTGAACCGCACGCCCTGGCGGGCGAGGCGGTCCAGGTTCGGCGTCCTGATGTGCGGCGAGCCGTACGAGGACAGGTCGGCCCAGCCGAGGTCGTCGCCGAGGATGAAGAGGATGTTCGGCCGCTTGGCCTGCCGGTGCGCGGCGGCCCGGAAAGGCCGCTCCTCGTGGGCGGCGTCGGCCCGCGCCCCGGTGGCGGGAAGACCGACCGCGGCGGCGGTCGCGGAGGCGCCGACGACACCGCCGAAGGCACGTCGGGACAGCTTGGACCGAAGGCTTTCGGCAGCCGATCCAGGGTTGTAGGAAGACACAGCGCGCTCCTGAACGGGGCACGGCGCAGCACGGCGTCACATGCCCGGAGAAGGGTGGGGAAAGGGGTGCGTTCAGGTGGTGCTGCGACAGATCGCGCTCGCCACACGGACCAGGTCCACGTGGCGGCGCGCCACGAGCAGGACCGTCGGGTCAGTGGTGGGCGGCATGCGCCGGAGCCTGTCCGAGTGCGCTTGTAGGTGTCAACGAAAGGGCCCGTCTGTTCACGTGGACTTCGCACTCGGCCGGGGCCGGGACCGCGCCACGGCTACCGTCCGTGCAGGGCTCGTATCCCCAATTCGGACCAGTGGTCGATCTCGCCTACACTCGAAGACGTGCCACGTGGTGACGGTCGACTCAATCACGATCTGCTCCCCGGCGAGAAAGGCCCCCAGGACGCTTGTGGCGTCTTCGGTGTCTGGGCTCCGGGCGAAGAGGTCGCAAAGCTCACTTACTTCGGGCTCTACGCCCTCCAGCATCGGGGCCAGGAATCCGCAGGAATCGCGGTCAGCAACGGCTCCCAGATCCTCGTCTTCAAGGACATGGGCCTCGTTTCCCAGGTCTTCGACGAAACCTCTCTCGGCTCGCTCCAGGGTCATATCGCGGTCGGTCACGCCCGCTACTCGACCACTGGCGCCTCCGTCTGGGAGAACGCCCAGCCGACGTTCCGTGCCACCGCGCACGGCTCCATCGCGCTCGGGCACAACGGCAACCTCGTCAACACGGCCCAGCTCGCCGAGCTGGTCGCCGAACTCCCGAAGGAGAACGGCCGCGCGACCCAGGTCGCCGCGACCAACGACACCGACCTGGTGACGGCTCTCCTCGCGGGCCAGGTGGACGACGACGGCAAGCCGCTGACGATCGAGGAAGCGGCCATCAAGGTCCTCCCGGACGTGCAGGGCGCCTTCTCCCTCGTCTTCATGAACGAGCACACGCTGTACGCGGCCCGCGACCCGCAGGGCATCCGCCCGCTGGTCCTCGGCCGCCTGGAGCGCGGCTGGGTCGTCGCCTCGGAGTCCGCGGCGCTCGACATCTGCGGCGCGAGCTTCGTCCGCGAGATCGAGCCCGGCGAGTTCGTCGCGATCGACGAGAACGGACTGCGAACGTCTAGATTCGCAGAAGCGAAGCCCAAGGGCTGTGTCTTCGAGTACGTCTATCTGGCGCGCCCCGACACGGACATCGCGGGCCGGAACGTCTACCTCTCGCGCGTCGAGATGGGCCGGAAACTCGCCAAGGAAGCCCCCGTCGAGGCGGACCTCGTCATAGCGACGCCCGAATCCGGCACCCCTGCCGCGATCGGGTACGCGGAGGCGTCCGGCATCCCCTTCGGCGCGGGCCTGGTCAAGAACGCCTACGTCGGCAGGACCTTCATCCAGCCCTCGCAGACGATCCGGCAGCTCGGCATCCGCCTCAAGCTGAACCCCCTCAAGGAAGTCATCAAGGGCAAGCGACTGGTCGTCGTCGACGACTCGATCGTCCGCGGCAACACCCAGCGCGCCCTGGTCAAGATGCTCCGCGAGGCGGGCGCCGCCGAGATCCACATCCGGATCTCCTCGCCGCCCGTGAAGTGGCCCTGCTTCTTCGGCATCGACTTCGCGACCCGCGCGGAGCTCATCGCCAACGGCATGACCATCGAGGAGATCGGTACCTCGATGGGCGCCGACTCCCTCTCGTACATCTCCATCGACGGCATGATCGAGGCCACGACCATCGACAAGCCGAACCTCTGCCGCGCCTGCTTCGACGGCGAGTACCCGATGGACCTGCCCGACCCCGAACTGCTCGGCAAGCAGCTCCTGGAGACGGAGCTCGCCGCGGGACCGGCTTCCACGGCAGCGGCCGACGCGATCCGTCGCCCGTAAGCCTCACGTAGTGACGACACGAAAGCTCTCAATCACCATGCCCGAGACCACTGGTGCCAGCTACGCAGCCGCAGGCGTAGACATCGAGGCGGGCGACCGCGCCGTCGAGCTGATGAAGGAGTGGGTCAGGAAGACCCAGCGGCCCGAGGTCGCGGGCCTCGGCGGCCTCGGCGGTTTCGCCGGCCTCTTCGACGCCTCCGCCCTCAAGCGCTTCGAGCGCCCCCTCCTCGCCTCGGCGACCGACGGCGTCGGCACCAAGGTCGACATCGCGCGTCAGATGGGCGTCTACGACACCATCGGCCACGACCTCGTCGCGATGGTCATGGACGACATCGTCGTGTGCGGCGCCGAGCCGCTCTTCATGACCGACTACATCTGCGTCGGCAAGGTCCACCCCGAGCGCGTCGCCGCCATCGTGAAGGGCATCGCCGAGGGCTGTGTCCTCGCCGGGTGCTCGCTGGTCGGCGGCGAGACCGCGGAGCACCCGGGCCTGCTCGGCCCGGACGACTTCGATGTCGCGGGCGCCGGCACGGGTGCCGTCGAGGCCGACCGCCTCCTCGGCGCCGATCGCATCCGTAAGGGTGACGCGGTGATCGCGATGGCGTCCTCCGGTCTTCACTCGAACGGGTACTCGCTCGTCCGGCACGTGGTCTTCGACCGCGCGGGCTGGGCCCTGGACCGCCGGGTCGAGGAGTTCGGGCGCACGCTCGGCGAGGAGCTCCTGGAGCCCACCAAGATCTACTCGCTCGACTGTCTGGCGCTCACCCGCACCACGGACGTGCACGCCTTCAGCCACATCACCGGCGGCGGCCTCGCGGCGAACCTCGCCCGGGTCGTCCCGGACGGCCTGCACGCGATCGTGGACCGCGGGACCTGGGCGCCGGGCGCGGTCTTCGACGTGGTGGGCGCGGCCGGCCGGGTCGAGCGCCTGGAGCTGGAGAAGACGCTGAACATGGGCGTCGGCATGATGGCGATCGTCCCCGAGGAGTCGGCGGACGCGGCGCTCACCACCCTCGCGGACCGCGGCGTGGACGCCTGGGTCGCGGGCGAGATCACCGACCGCGGTGACCACGCGACGGGCGCCGAGCTCATCGGCGACTACGCGAAGTAGCCCCCTGGCGGGCCCCTTGTGCAAGCGGGCGGCCCCGAGGCAGCACAAAACCCGGTCCGGGGTGGTGACCACCCCGGACCGGGTGAAGTGCGGTTGCTACGCGAACTGCGAAGGCCGCGTAGACAACGCCAGATGCTGCGTATGCAACGAGGTCAAGCGCCGCGGCGCTGCGACGACGGACCGGACTCGTCGGAGTCCTCGTCCTCGTCGTCGTTATACAGATCCGCGTACTGGGCGTACGGGTCGTCTTCCTCGTCGTCGTCCTCGAACGGCTCGCCATTAGGCGGCTGTTGCGAAGTCGAAGCGCCCAGCTCATTGGCCAGACGCGAGAGGTCAGTCCCGCCGCTGCTGTACTTCAGCTGGCGGGCGACCTTCGTCTGCTTGGCCTTTGCCCGGCCGCGCCCCATGGCTCGACCCCCTCGGATACGGGGCTCGACGGCCCCAGAGTCTTGACACGCGTTCATGATCTGGAACGGACTCTCCGTGGAGAGACCGGTCCGTAGGGCTTCCACGGTACCTGCTCCTGCGGCCATACGGTACGTCGCCCGCAGGACGCGCCTCGGCGCAGAACCCGCGAGGAGCCCCGTCCTCGCTGGTCAACTGCGATTTTAACCTCTTCTTGCCGGGCGACCCGCCGACGGGGGTGAGTCTTGTCTCTCCCCGGGTGTCGACGGGGCCCTGTCAAAGCCTCATGAGGGGGCGGAACCTCACATTCCGGATGCCTCCGCGCGTGCGTCGGAGATCCGCTGCTCGGCGATCCTGTCGGCCGCGGCGGCCGGCGGAATGCCGTCTTCCTTTGCCCGAGCGAATATGGCGAGCGTGGTGTCGAAGATCTTCGACGCCTTTGCCTTGCACCGGTCGAAGTCGAAGCCGTGCAGCTCGTCGGCGACCTGGATCACGCCGCCCGCGTTCACCACGTAGTCCGGCGCGTAGAGGATCGACCGGTCGGCGAGGTCCTTCTCCACACCGGGGTGCGCGAGCTGGTTGTTGGCGGCGCCGCACACCACCTTCGCGGTGAGGACGGGCACCGTGTCGTCGTCGAGCGCGCCGCCGAGCGCGCACGGCGCGTAGATGTCGAGGCCCTCGGTCCGGATCAGCGCGTCGGTGTCCGCCACCGCGGTCACCGAAGGGTGCTTCTGAACGATCCGGTTCACCGACTCCTCGCGCACGTCGGTGATCACGACCTCGGCGCCGTCCCGCAGCAGGTGCTCCACCAGGTGGTGGCCGACCTTGCCCACGCCCGCGACGCCGACCTTGCGCCCGCGCAGCGTCGGGTCGCCCCACAGGTGCTGCGCGCTGGCCCGCATGCCCTGGAAGACACCGAAGGCGGTGAGTACGGAGGAGTCGCCCGCGCCGCCGTTCTCGGGGGAGCGCCCGGTGGTCCAGCGGCACTCGCGGGCCACCACGTCCATGTCGGCGACGTACGTGCCGACGTCGCAGGCCGTCACGTACCGGCCGCCGAGCGAGGCGACACAGCGGCCGAAGGCGAGGAGCAGCTCCTCGGTCTTGATCCGCTCGGGATCGCCGATGATCACGGCCTTGCCGCCGCCGTGGTCGAGGCCGGCCATGGCGTTCTTGTACGACATCCCGCGCGACAGGTTCAGGACGTCGGCGACGGCCTCTTCCTCGGTCGCGTACGGATAGAAGCGGGTCCCGCCGAGGGCGGGGCCCAGGGCGGTGCTGTGGATGGCGATGACGGCCTTGAGGCCGCTGGCTCGGTCCTGGCAGAGCACTACTTGCTCGTGGCCCCCCTGCTCCGAGTGGAACAGGGTGTGCAGGACGCCGTTGTCTGCTTCGGTCACTGTGGTGACTCCCGGTCAAGTGGCGGCGGTCGGACGGGCTCCCGTACGGGTGGCGGGGGCCCGATGGGCATGAGACTAAAGGTTGTCCACCGCCCTTGACCGCCCGGTGCCGAGGATCACCCTCTCCCGGAGTACCGGCGGAGCGGGAGCGGGCGCGGCGGAGTCCGGCCATGGCACGCTGTGCAGTGTTTTCCAGCCGGTACGTGGGGGAGAGAGCTGCCGTGCCCAAGGTGTCATCGGTATCGGTCCCGTATGCGGCCTACCTGCGTGTGTACGAGCCGCTTGCCGCCTTCCCCGAGCCGGAGCGCGGCCACTGGGCGCGCTACGCCCGCCGCCAAGAACTCCCCTCCTACCAGGACGAACTGCGCCGCTCGCTGGCCGACCTGCTGCCCACGCCGCCGGTGCCCGTGCCGGTGCACGAGAGCGGCGACGCCTTCGTGGTGGAGGTCGACGGGGTGCTGTGCGTCTGCCCTTGGCGGACCCGGCTGCGCGGCTGGCAGGCCATGGGGGAGCTGACCGGGCAGCTGCCGATGCCGGTGCTCGACGCGGTCCTGCCGCCGGTGCTGCGCCGCCAGACGGCCGCGGACTACGAGCGGTGGCTGGCCCGCAACCCCGACGCCCGCCCCTGGATCCGCACGTCCACCTGGCAGGTGCCGCTGCACTGGTTCGTGCTCTTCTCCGACGAGGAGCGGAGCCGTGAGAGCCGCGAGAAGGAGCAGAAGGGGGAGGGCGCCGTGCCCGTCCTGCGGTACCGCACCCCGATGGTGCAGGCCCGGCGCCGGGTCGCGCGGGGCCTGAAGGTGCTGCGGGAGGCGCTGGACGAGGGGCCGCTCATCGACGGGCTCATGGATGTGGGGCGGTGGCTGGAGGAGTTCCACCCGCGGTCCCTGGTCGAGCTCGACTACGGCGGGCTCGTGCACGCGGTCGCGGCGGACGAGCTCGACGAGGACCACTCGGCGGCGGACGTGGCCGAGGGGATCGAGGCGCTGCGCGACGGTGACGGCGAGGCGGCCGGCGAGGCGTATGCGAGGCTCGTGGAGCGATGGCGGGCGGTCCGGGACCTCCAGTTCGCGAACTGAGGTCTGCCGGAGCCCGGTGTTCCCCCTGCCGGAGCCCGGTGTTTCCCCCTGTCGGAGCCCGGCGTCTCCTCCGTCGGGACGTAGGTCCCGATCCGGGCCTTTGCCTCAAGCGTGATGGACGGCACTTACGGGGCTCTTGCGCCGATCACCCCTCCTCATGCCAAAATAGGACAAGGAGTCCGGAGAGGGCTCCTTCCGCCCAACTATGGGCGGAATGCTCGGCAATGCACTCTATGGGGGGTCCTGTTGACTCCTGATCGCTCTGTGACTGATCGTCACTGTGGCGTGACTGTCCGCTATGGCATGGTCCATCGGCTTCCGTCGGTGATGAACACCTGGGAGGGCAATTCCATCGGTTTGGCCGACGCGGCTGGACGGATGGTGTAGTTGTAGTGCCGAGGACAAGCCGTTCGTCCTATAACCGACTCGACTCGCGTCCGCCATTTCGGGCAACGCGGGTCAAGGTGCAGAATTTAGAGGAATGAACCGAGAAGGTTCGGTTCTCCCGAGGAGGCCGCTCATGACCGCTCGCACCCCTGATGCCGAGCCGCTGCTGACCCCGGCTGAGGTCGCCACGATGTTCCGCGTCGACCCGAAGACGGTCACGCGCTGGGCGAAGGCTGGCAAGCTCACGTCGATCCGCACGCTCGGCGGACACCGCCGTTACCGCGAGGCTGAGGTCCGCGCACTGCTCGCGGGTATTCCGCAGCAGCGCAGCGAGGCCTGAAGTACCGCTCAACCAGCAGTAACTCGCACAACTCGGGCGAAGAGCACCACTACTGCCGGGTCCCCCAACCTGGTCGTACGTCCGACATATGGCTACACGCGACGCGGGTCCCGCCCCAACGGGAGCCACGCCTGACACCACCTGGGTGCGTCGTTCGATCGCGCTGGACTCCGCCGGGTCCAGCGCGATCTTTTTTGTGCGCCGAGGATGCGCTGGTGAGCGGGTCCGTGAGCGCACCTGTTGGTCTCTGGGGAGTCTTCGGAGGGCGGCTGGGAGTGGCCAGGGGCGCCGCCCGGGGGGTGGTGCAATTGCACATATTAAATTGGCTCGTTGTAGGAAGGGTGTAAGTTCCGGGGTTCTTCAAACCGTTTCGGTGACACCCGTCACACGTCGTGAAGCTTGTTGCGCACGACACCACTGCGCTAAAGGGGCCGCGGTGGTTCTCGAAGGCCTTCCGCTCTCAGCCTCCCACTGGCGGGGGTGGGTGGCGCCGCGTCTTTGGTCATGCGTTGGGGGGACTTTCGTCCTCGGTGGGCCGGGTGGCGGGCGGAGGGCCGGAGTTGGTGCCGGAGACGCCCTCTGGGGCGTTCTCCGCCACGAAGGCGGCCTCGGGCGCCCGGCGTTCGTCCTGGACCGGCTGAGAGGGCTCCAGGGCGAGCCTCAGCAGCCGGTGGCAGATCGGGCAGTGCCGGGTCAGATGGCGGTAGCTGGTGGCCGCTGCGAGGTGTGCGCGCAGCAGGGCGCGCGTCTCGTGCCGTGCGGACGTCGGAGAAGCAGACATGCGTCACCTCCTGGGGGCTTCCCGCCGGCCCCCTGTTCTCCGGGGTACCGGTGGAATGTGACGCAGTCAAGGTCGCGGGTACGACAACGGGCCGCATCCTCAAGGGATGCGGCCCGTTGTCCTGCTGCGGTCCTGACGGGATTTGAACCCGCGGCCTCCACCTTGACAGGGTGGCGAGCACTCCAAACTGCTCCACAGGACCTTGCTTCGCAGCGCCCGCGCCACGGAGTCGGATATTGACCCGGTGCTGCGTTGCGCTGCGAGACAGGACTCTACAGCAGTGCAGGCCCGGCGGTCGAACTCACTCTGTGCGCCCTGTCCGTCACGGTGCGGCAGCGTCGATCGCCTTCACGATCCGCTTGTCCGAGACCGGGTACGCCGTGCCGAGCGCGTGCGCGAAGTAGCTGACGCGGAGCTCCTCGATCATCCAGCGGATCTCCAGGACCTCCTGCGGAACGGGCCTGCCCTTGGGCAGCTGTTCGAGCAGCCACAGGTACTCGTCGCGCATCTCGTGGACCTTCTCCATGCGGCTGGTGTCCCGCTGGACGCTGGTCGGCATCTGCTGGAGCCGCCGGTCCGCCGCCACCATGTACCGCATCAGGTCCGGCAGCCGACGCAGCCCCGTCTCCGTCACGAAGCCCGGTTTGATCAGGGAGTTCAACTGCTCCCGCACGTCCGCGAGATTGGCGAGCAGCACCGCGCTCCTCGTCGACTTCAGGCGGCCCTCGCAGGCCTGCCAGGCGGCGAGGACCTGCTGGACCTGGCCGACCGCGCGCACCGTCGTGTCGACGATCCCGGCGCGCACCTTGTCGAAGAGCTTGCGGTAGGACTCCTCGTCCCAGACCGGCCCGCCGAAGTCCGCGATCAGCTTGTCGGCCGCGGCCGTCGCGCAGTCGTCGAAGAGGGCCTGGACGGAGCCGTGCGGGTTCGCGGACAGGGCGATCTTCTGGACGTTGGTCAGCTTGTCCGAGGCGAACTTGGCCGGATTCACCGGGATGTTGCGCAGGATGAGGCGCCGGGTGCCGCGCCACATCGCCTGCTGCTGCTCCGCCTCGGTGTCGAAGAGGCGTACGGAGACGGTGTCGCCGTCGTCCACGAGCGCCGGGTACGCCTTCACGGGCTGGCCGGCCCGGCGGGTCTCGAAGACGCGCGAGAGCGTGCCGAGGGTCCAGTCGGTCAGACCGGTCCGCTCGACCGCGGAGGAGCCCGTGCGCTCCGCCGTCGCCGCGGCCGCCTGCGAGAGCGCCTTGCGGGCCTTCGGCTTCAGCCGCAGCTTCAGCGCTTCCAGGTCCTTGTCCTCGGCGAGCTTCCTGCGCCGCTCGTCGGTGATCCGGAACGTGATCTTCAGATGGTCCGGTACGCGCGTGAGGTCGAAGTCGTCCGGGGAGACCGGCACCCCGACCATCCGCTGGAGCTCCCGCGCCAGCGTCACGTGCAGCGGCTCCTGGAGCGGGACCGCACGCTCAAGGAACGCCTTGGCGAAGTTGGGCGCGGGGACGTAGTTGCGGCGGATCGGCTTCGGCAGGGAGCGGATCAGTTCGATCACGACCTCCTCGCGCAGGCCAGGAATCTGCCAGTCGAAGCCGTCGTCCGTCACCTGGTTCAGGACCTGGAGCGGTATGTGGACCGTGACGCCGTCCGCGTCCGCGCCCGGCTCGAACTGGTACGTCACCCTGAACTTGAGCTGCCCCTGGCGCCACGAGTCGGGGTAGTCGTCCTTGGAGACGTCACCCGCCCGCTCGTTGATGAGCATCGACCGCTCGAAGTCGAGCAGTTCGGGCTCCTCGCGCTGCTTCTTCTTCCACCAGGAGTCGAAGTGCGCGCCGGACACGACGTCCGCGGGCACCCGCTGGTCGTAGAAGTCGAAGAGCGTCTCGTCGTCGACGAGGATGTCGCGGCGCCGCGCGCGGTGCTCCAGCTCCTCGACCTCGGTGAGCAGCTTGCGGTTGGCGGCGAAGAACTTGTGGTGCGTGCGCCAGTCGCCCTCGACCAGCGCGTTGCGGATGAACAGGTCGCGGGAGACCTCGGGGTCGACGCGGCCGTAGTTCACCTTGCGGTCGGTGACGATCGGGACGCCGTACAGCGTGACCTTCTCGACCGCCATGACCGCCGCCTGGTCCTTCTCCCAGTGCGGCTCGCTGTACGTGCGCTTCACGAGGTGCTGGGCGAGCGGCTCGACCCACTCCGGCTCGATGCGCGCGTTGACCCGGGCCCAGAGGCGGGAGGTCTCGACGAGCTCGGCCGACATGATGAAGCGAGGGGGCTTCTTGAAGAGGGCCGAACCGGGGAAGATCGCGAACTTGGCGTTGCGGGCGCCGATGTACTCGTTGCGCCCGCCGCGCTGCTTCGGGTCGTTCTCCTTGGCGGCCCTGCTCTCCTTCGACTCCTTCACGTCCTTCATCCCGATGTGGGAGAGCAGGCCGGCGAGGAGGGAGATGTGGACGTGCTGCTCGGGGGCGTCGTCCTCGTTGAGATGGATGCCCATCTGCTTGGCGACCGTCCGCAACTGCGTGTAGATGTCCTGCCACTCGCGGATGCGCAGGAAGTTCAGGTACTCCGCCTTGCACATGCGCCGGAAGGATGACGAGCCGCGCTCCTTCTGCTGCTCGCGGACGTACCGCCAGAGGTTCAGGTAGGCGAGGAAGTCGCTCGTCTCGTCCTTGAAGCGGGCGTGCTGCTGGTCGGCCTGCGCCTGCTTCTCGGCGGGGCGCTCGCGCGGGTCCTGGATGGAGAGTGCGGCGGCGATCACCATGACCTCGCGCACGCAGCCGTTCTTGTCGGCCTCCAGGACCATCCGGGCGAGCCGGGGGTCGACGGGCAGCTGGCTGAGCTTGCGGCCCTGCTCGGTGAGCCGCTTCTTCGGGTCCTTCTGGCCCGGGTCCAGCGCGCCGAGCTCCTGGAGGAGCTGTACGCCGTCGCGGATGTTGCGGTGGTCCGGCGGGTCGATGAAGGGGAACTTCTCGATGTCGCCGAGACCGGCGGCGGTCATCTGGAGGATGACGGAGGCGAGGTTGGTGCGCAGGATCTCCGCGTCCGTGAACTCGGGGCGCGAGAGAAAGTCGTCCTCGCTGTACAGCCGGATGCAGATGCCGTCCGACGTACGGCCGCAGCGGCCCTTGCGCTGGTTGGCGCTGGCCTGGCTGATCGCCTCGATGGGCAGGCGCTGCACCTTCGTGCGGTGGCTGTAGCGGGAGATGCGGGCCGTGCCCGGGTCGATCACGTACTTGATGCCGGGGACCGTCAGGGACGTCTCGGCGACGTTCGTCGCGAGGACGATCCGTCTGCCCGTGTGGGGCTGGAAGACGCGGTGCTGCTCGGCGTGCGAGAGCCGGGCGTAGAGCGGCAGGACCTCGGTGAACCGGTAGTTCTTCTTGTTCAGCGCGTCCGCCGTGTCCCGGATCTCGCGCTCCCCGGAGAGGAAGACGAGGATGTCGCCCTTGCCCTCGGCCTGGAGCTCCTCGACGGCGTCGGTGATCGCCGTGATCTGGTCGCGGTCGGAATCGTCCCCCTCCTCTTCGAGGAGGGGGCGGTAGCGGACCTCGACCGGATACGTCCGCCCGGAGACCTCGACGATCGGGGCGTCCCCGAAGTGCCGCGAGAACCGCTCGGGGTCGATGGTCGCGGAGGTGATCACGACCTTCAGGTCCGGGCGCCTGGGCAGGAGCTGGGCGAGGTAGCCCAGGAGGAAGTCGATGTTGAGCGAGCGCTCGTGGGCCTCGTCGATGATGATCGTGTCGTACGCGCGCAGCTCGCGGTCCGTCTGGATCTCGGCCAGCAGGATGCCGTCCGTCATCAGCTTCACGTACGTGTCCGCGCCGACCTGGTCGGTGAAGCGGACCTTCCAGCCGACGGCCTCGCCGAGCGGGGTGTTCAGCTCCTCGGCGACGCGCTCGGCGACCGTACGGGCCGCGATGCGGCGGGGCTGCGTGTGCCCGATCATGCCGCGCACGCCCCGGCCGAGCTCCATGCAGATCTTGGGGATCTGCGTGGTCTTGCCCGAGCCGGTCTCGCCCGCGACGATCACGACCTGGTGGTCGCGGATCGCCTCGGCGATCTCGTCCTTCTTCTGGCTGACCGGCAGCTGCTCCGGATACGTGATCGCGGGCACGCGGGAGCCGCGCTCGGCCATCCGCGCCCCGGCCTTCTCCACGTCCGCCGCGATCTCGGCGAGGACGGCGGCGCGGGCCTCGGGCTTGCGGATCCGGCGGGCACCCTCCAGCCGCCGGCCGATCCGGTGCTCGTCGCGCAGCGAGAGCTCGGTCAGGCGGGGGGCGAGGGCGTCGAGGGTGAGGACGGGCTGCGTAGACATACGGGGTCCAGGATCTCACCCGCGGCTCGGCAGTGGCGAACCGATTTCTCCCCGGGGCCGCCCCGGCACGTACGATTCCGGGCATGTTGTCCCGTACCCGTACGCCGTGGTGCCTCCTGCTCGGGGCGCTGCTCGTACTGGTCGGGATGTTCTGCGCGCCGGTGGTGGCGGCGCGCTCCGTGCCCGCGGTGGCCGCCGCACAGCCCGTGGCGGCGCACCCGGCGACGGGACAGGACACGCCGCCGGGCTGCGGCAAGGGCGGGCGGCAGGACGGCGGGGAGCACCCCGCGTCGCCGCCGCGCTCCAGCTCCGCGTACGAACTGCTGCCGGCGCTGTACGAGGCGCATGGCGCCGACGGCTCGTGGGGCGCCGACCGGGCCGTCCTCGACCTGACCCCGGTGCGTGGCCCGCCGGAGCTGGTGGCGCCGTCCCCCGTCGATCTCTCGGTCCTGCGCGTGTAGGAGGCCCCTGTCCGGACCAGGGGCCCCAACGCAGACGTACAACAGGACAAGAGAGACCGCATCGATGCCCAAGAACGACATCAAGAACCGCAACACGAACGGCGGCAGGGCCGACCGCCGGAAGAGCCGCAACATCGCCATCGGCGCGGGCGTCGCCGTCGCCGCGCTGCTGCTCGGCGTCGCCTCGTACACGGCGACCAAGCCGGAGGACTCCGGCGACGCCACCGTCCAGGAGGAGGCCGCGGGCGCCACGCCCTCCACCGAGACGCAGGCGGGCGTCTATCCCGAGCTGGAGAAGCTCGCGCGGCGTGACGCCAAGGACCCGCTCGCGCGCGGGCGCGCCGACGCGCCCGTCGTGATGGTCGAGTACGCCGACTTCAAGTGCGGCTTCTGCGGGAAGTTCGCCCGCGACACCGAGCCCGGCCTCGTGAAGAAGTACGTCGACGACGGCACCCTGCGCATCGAATGGCGCAACTTCCCGATCTTCGGCAAGGACTCCGAGCGGGCCGCGCGCGGCGCGTGGGCGGCCGGGCGCCAGGGCCGCTTCTGGCAGTTCCACGAGGCCGCGTACGCCGAGGGGTCCAAGGAGAAGGGCTTCGGCGACGACCGCCTGAAGGAGCTCGCCCAGGAGGCGGGCGTCAAGGACGTCGGCCGGTTCGTCACCGACGCGGGGAGCGACGCGGCGGGCGACGCCGTGCGCAAGGACCAGGAGGAGGCGTACGGCCTCGGGGCCGCGTCGACGCCGTCCTTCCTGATCAACGGGCGGCCCGTCTCGGGCGCCCAGCCGGACCATGTCTTCCACCAGGCGATCGAGACGGCCGCGAAGAACGCGAAGCCCTCGGCCCAGGGCGGGGGGAAGAAGAAGTGACCGCCGACGTCGGGTACTTCGCCGCGTTCCTGGGCGGTCTCCTCGCCCTCGTCAGCCCGTGCAGCGCACTGCTGCTCCCGGCCTTCTTCGCCTACTCGATCGACTCGGCCTCGCGCCTCGTCGCACGCACCGGAATCTTCTACGCCGGGCTCGCGACCACGCTGGTGCCGCTCGGCGCGGCCGGGTCCTACGCCGGGCGGTTCTTCTTCGGCCACCGCGACCAGCTGGTGCTCGCCGCCGGGTGGCTGATCATCGGGCTCGGCGTGCTGCAGATCCTCGGCATGGGGTTCGCCTCGCGCAGGATGGCGGAGCTCTCGGGCCGGATCCGGCCGACGACCGCCCTCTCCGTGTACGCGCTGGGGGCGGTGTACGGGCTCGCCGGGTTCTGCGCGGGGCCGATCCTCGGCAGCGTCCTGACGGTGGCCGCGGTGAGCGGGAGCCCGGTCTACGGAGGGCTGCTGCTCGCCGTGTACGCGCTGGGGATGGCCGTGCCGCTCTTCCTGCTCGCGCTGCTGTGGGAGCGGTTCGACCTGGGGCGGCGCAGGTGGCTTCGGGGGCGGACGTTCCGGCTCGGCCGGTTCGAGCTGCACACGACGTCGCTGCTCTCGGGGCTGTTCTTCGTCGGGCTCGGGACGCTGTTCCTCGCCTACGACGGGACGACGGCGCTGCCCGGCCTCCTGGACGTCGACGACTCCTTCGCGGTGGAGCAGTGGGCGGGGGACCTCGGCAGGGCGGTGCCGGACTCGGTGCTGCTCGTGGGGGTCGTGGTGCTGGTGGGGGCCGTGCTCGGGGTACGCGGGTGGCGCAGGCGCGAGAGCGACAGGCCGGATTCGCCCGTTACCGAGGATTCGCCCATTACCGAGGATTCGCCCGTTATCAAGTGAGAAGGATGCGTATGCGTGGTTTAGCGTATTCGTATGCCTGATCATGAGCCGGAGCCTCACCAGGACGGTGCACACCTCGACGGTGCACACCACGACGGTGCACACCAGCACGGCGCGCACGGGCGCGTTCCCACCCGGGGCGAGCGGTGGGACGCGTTCAAGCAGTCGCCCTTCCTGCCCGCGATCGTGCTGGTGTTCATCCTGGCGGCCGCCGCCGGGCTCTTCGCCGGTTCGTACACGTTCTCCATGGCGAAACCGACCCCGCACCACATCCCCACCGCGGTGGTCGACGCCAAGGACAAGGGCGACTCCGCCCGCGGCAAGGCCTTCCTCGACGGCATGGAGAAGGCACTGAACGCCTCCCTGGAGGTGCGCAGGTACGACACCCGTGAAGCGGCGCGGCTGGACGTGGAGGAGCAGAAGGTCTTCGCGATCCTGGACGTGGCCCGCGGCGGCGACAAGGTCACGCTGGACGTCTCCGGGGCGTCCGGTGCCTCCGTCGCGCAGGTCCTCGCGGAGACCGCGCCGAAGGTCGGCGAGAAGGTCGGCGTCCCCGTCACGGTGAAGGACGTCAAGCCGCTCCAGGAGGGCGACCCGCGGGGCCTCGCCATCTTCTACATCTCCCTCGCCGCCGTGATCATCGGCTTCGTGGGGGCGATCCAGCTGAGCGTCCACGCGCGCGGCCTGAACCCGGCCGAGCGGATCGGGTTCACCGTCCTGTACGCGCTGCTCGGCGCGTTCGTCATCGCGGCGGTCGTGGACTGGTGGCTCGGCGCCCTGGACCTTCCCTTCATCGAGTCCTGGCTGATCCTGGCGCTGACGATGTTCGCGTCGGGCATGGTCTTCACGATGTTCAACACGCTGTTCGGGCGCTGGGCGATGCTCCCGACGTGGGGCCTGATGGTGCTCCTCGGCAACCCGTCGTCCGGTGGCGCGGTGTCGTGGCCGCTGCTGCCGTCCGTGCTCGGGCACATCGGGCAGTGGTTGCCGCCGGGGGCGTCGGTGAACGCGCAGCACACGGCGGTCTACTTCGGCGGCCACCAGCACGCCTTCCCGTTCCTGGTGCTCGGCGCGTGGGCGCTGGTGTCCTCGACGGTGTTCTGGGTGTGGCGGCACCGCCATCCGGGCGGCCGGGTGTCGGCGCCGGCCCACGCGGGGGCGTGACGGGGCAGGGAACGACAGAAGCCCCGCCGGTGGCGGGGCTTCTGGAAGAGGTGGCTGGGGCCGGGATCGAACCGGCGACCTATCGCTTTTCAGGCGATCGCTCGTACCAACTGAGCTACCCAGCCACGCGATCCGCGTGGAATCGCAAGCGGTCCTGACGGGATTTGAACCCGCGGCCTCCACCTTGACAGGGTGGCGAGCACTCCAAACTGCTCCACAGGACCAAGCGTTGTGCGAGCACTAGTCTCGCACACGATGTTGCGTGCCCCCAACGGGATTCGAACCCGTGCTACCGCCTTGAAAGGGCGGCGTCCTGGGCCACTAGACGATGAGGGCTAAGAGGCCCGCCGTGTGCGCCTTGCAGCGCGTCGGGGACGTGAGAAGCATATGGGATGCGGGGAGCTATCGCCAAAACGGTTTAGCCGGACGGGGTGGGGGCGGCCGGCGAGGTGGGTGCGCCGGGGCGGTTCTCCTTGGGGAGATGGCGGCTGACCTCCGCCTTCGTCAGGCCGAGACCGCCCAGTTTGATCTCGTCCCAGGCCTGCAGCCGCTTGGTCGTACGGTCCAGGTAGAGCACCGACGCCTCGACCGGATCCGGGTACTTCCCCTCGACCGCGCGCAGCCCGCTGCCGCCCGTCGAGCCCTCGATGCGCAGCCGGGTGCCCTCGTCCATGACGTCCATCTCCTGGTGGTGCACGTGGCCCGCGAGGGCGAGCGGCACCTCGCCGTCCGTCTCCCGCGCCGCCGTCGGGTTGTGCGCGATCGCCACGTCGACCGGGGTGCCTGCCGTCCGCTCGGCGCGCAGGGCGGAGGCGAGACGTATCCCCGCCATGTGCTCGACCGCGTCACCCTCGGCCTCGACCGAGCGGTCGGGGGTGTACTGCGGGTCGCCGATGCCGGCGAAGCGCAGGCCGGCGATGGTCTCGGCCCTGCCGTCGTCGAGCACGTGGACGTTCTTGAAGCGCGCGAGGTAGCGCTGGGTGGTGCGCGAGTCGTGGTTGCCGCGGACCCATACGTAGGGGGTGCCGAGGTCCTCGACGGGGTCCAGGAAGCCGTTCTCGGTGGCCGAGCCGTGGTCCATGGTGTCGCCCGAGTCGACGATGACGTCGATGTCGTACTGGTCGACGAGGGAGGAGATGATCTTCCAGCTCGCCGGGTTCAGGTGGATGTCCGAGACATGCAGGACGCGCATCGTGGTGGGGTCCGGCTGGTACGCGGGGAGGGTGGACGTCACGTCGTAGAGCTTGGTCACGTTGGTGACAAGGCGCGCCAACTCCTGCTGGTAGACGTCGAATTCGCTGACGATGCTGCGGGCGTTGCCGACGACCGAGGGGGCGCTGCTGAGCAGGCCGGAGAACTTCGGCTCCAGGACGGACTTCGGGTTCCAGGTGGCGTACGCCGCCGTGCCCGAGGCCGCGAGGAGGCCGAGGGCAAGGCCGCCCGCGGCGAGTGCGCGCCGGGGGCGGCGGTAGACGGCGAGGCCGAGCGCCGTGGCGCCGGAGACGACGGCGACGCAGGAGCGTAAGGCGAGGTCGAGCGTGCCGTGCCCGACGTCGCGCGCGACCTCCTCCTGGAGTCCCGCGAGCCGCTCGGGGTGGTCGACCAGGGCCTGGGCCCGCACCGGATCGAGGCGGTCCACATCGACGTCCAGGCGCAGGGGCGCGGTGTGCGAGCGGAGTTCCAGGGCGCCGAGTGGGGAGACGTTGATCTTCGTGCCGCCGGACACGGACGGGCGCAGGGTCATGCGGGTGTCCATCGGGCCGACCGGCGCGCGGACGCTGCCGACGATGAGCAGGCCGAGCCAGGCGCCGAGGAGGACGACCGCGACGAGGCCGAGGGCGCGCGCGTACGGGTGCGGAGGGCTGATCAGCTCGTGGGTCGGGTGGGTGCGGCGAGCGCGGTAGTGGCCTACGAGGGCGGTGCCCACCCCGCGTACGCCCTTCAGGACGACCGTGAAGTCGCGGGCCATTGGTCCCGTATGCCCAATTGGCGAGGCAGGTATGCCGGGACGGGGGCGGTGCGGTGGCCGACAATGGGGGAGTGCTGGAGATGACGCGCGAGGAGTTCGAGGAACTGGTCGGCGAGGCGCTCGACCGTATTCCGCCGGAATTGACGCGGCTGATGGACAACGTGGCCGTCTTCGTCGAGGACGAGCCGCCCTCCGACGACCCCGAGCTGCTCGGGCTGTACGAGGGGACTCCGCTGACCGACCGGGGCGAGTGGTACGCGGGCGTCCTGCCGGACCGGATCACCATCTACCGGGGGCCGACGCTCCGGATGTGCTCCTCGCGCGAGGAGGTGGTCGCCGAGACGGAGATCACGGTGGTGCACGAGGTGGCCCACCACTTCGGGATCGACGACGCCCGGCTGCACGCGCTCGGGTACGGGTGAGCGAGGGCGTCGGGGCCGGTGCGCGGGGCGGGTGCGGGCGAGGGGCGGACGGGGTCTCGGGCGGGGCGCCCTCCGTGTCTTCTTGCGGGCCGTGGGAGTTGGGCAGGGCGTCTGGATTCTCAGCGCCTCAGGAGGTGCTCGGCCGTGCGCCAGTTGTACGTTCCCGTCCGTTGGGCCGCGGTCGCGGTGGCCGTAGCGGCGACCGCGGGCTGCATGAGCGTCAGTGACGACGGGGGCGCCCCGGGGCCCGGCCGGTCCGCGGGGCGGCACGGCGGGGCGGCCGCGTCGGACGGTGATTCCGTGACGCGGGGCGGTGATCTCGCGGGCGGGGGCGAGCGCGGGAAGGGCGGCGGGAAGGGGAAGGGCAAGGGGTCGGGGGACGGCAAGGGTGCGGGGCGCGGGAAGGGCGCCGCGTCGCGCTCGGGCCACTCCGGGGCGGGCGGCGCCGGGCCCGGTGAGTCGTCCGCCGCCACGGCCGACGTGAAGCCGGCCGGGACGGGCGGTCCGGGCCGCCCGGCGCCGACGCGGCCGAAGCCGACCCCCACCCGGACCAGCGCCCCGCCCGACCCGCCGAAGCCCACCCCGACCCCGACGCCGGACCCGACCACTCCGGAACCGTCCTCGTCGGAGGGGTCGGGACAGGACCCCCAGCTGCAGCGGCGGAACGCGGAGGTCCCGGCGCGGGAGCCGTCGCCGGAAGCGGGGCCTAGGTAGCGCGGCCCAGGTAGCTCGGCCGCCCGGTTCCGGCCGGTCCCCGGCAGCCGATCGGCGGCTCCGAAAGAGGGCGGTTTGCCATTTGGGGTGGGGGGTGCGTATGGTGGTAGATCGTTTGATCCCATTTGCCCGGCGCCGACACAGAAGAGCGCCGCGTGGCGCGTACTCTCCCTTGCCGTGGCTGACCGCACAGAGGCGGTCCATTGCGAAATCACGGAGTTGACGGGCGCGTGCCGAGACTCCGGAAGGTTTCGCATTTCGCATGTCCATTTTCAGTTCTGACCACGCCGTCCTGCCCGAGAACGAGATCGTCGAGACCATCGTGAGCGAGGCCACAGAGGCCATCGCCGAGATCGTCGAGCCGGTCGCGGTCGTCGAGACCCAGGACGTCACCGAGGTCACCCCCGACGCCGAAGCCGACGCCGAAGCCCCCGAGGCCGACGCCTCCGAGGCCGACGCCGAGCCCGAGATCACGTTCACCGACCTCGGTCTGCCCGAGGGCATCGTCCGCAAGCTCGCGCAGAACGGCGTCACCACCCCCTTCCCGATCCAGGCCGCGACCATCCCGGACGCCCTGGCCGGCAAGGACATCCTCGGCCGCGGCCGCACCGGCTCCGGCAAGACCCTCTCCTTCGGTCTGCCGATGCTCGCGACGCTGGCGTCCGAGGGCCGCACCGAGAAGAAGAAGCCCCGCGGCGTCATCCTCACGCCGACCCGTGAGCTCGCGATGCAGGTCGCGGACGCCCTCCAGCCCTACGGCGACGTGCTCGGCCTGAAGATGAAGGTCGTCTGCGGCGGTACGTCGATGAGCAACCAGATCTACGCCCTGGAGCGCGGCGTCGACATCCTCGTCGCCACCCCGGGCCGCCTGCGCGACCTGATCAACCGCGGCGCCTGCTCGCTCGAGAACACCCAGATCGCGGTGCTCGACGAGGCCGACCAGATGTCCGACCTGGGCTTCCTGCCCGAGGTCACCGAGCTGCTCGACCAGGTTCCCGGCGGCGGCCAGCGCATGCTGTTCTCGGCCACCATGGAGAACGAGATCTCCACGCTGGTCAAGCGCTACCTGAACAACCCGGTGACGCACGAGGTCGACAGCGCCCAGGGCAACGTCACGACCATGACGCACCACATCCTCATCGTGAAGCCCCGCGACAAGGCGCCCGTCACGGCCGCCATCGCCGCGCGCAAGGGCCGCACGATCATCTTCGTCCGCACCCAGCTGGGCGCCGACCGCATCGCCGAGCAGCTCTGCGACTCGGGCGTGAAGGCCGACGCGCTGCACGGCGGCATGACGCAGGGCGCCCGTACGCGCGTCCTGGAGGACTTCAAGAAGGGCTACGTCAACGCGCTCGTCGCCACCGACGTCGCCGCCCGCGGCATCCACGTCGACGGCATCGACCTGGTCCTGAACGTGGACCCGGCCGGCGACCACAAGGACTACCTGCACCGTTCCGGCCGTACCGCCCGCGCGGGCCGCTCCGGCACGGTCGTGTCCCTCTCGCTGCCGCACCAGCGCCGCCAGATCTTCCGCCTCATGGAGGACGCCGGCGTCGACGCCAGCCGCCACATCATCAACGGCGGCGGCACCTTCGAGCCGGAGGTCGCCGAGATCACCGGCGCCCGCTCCATGACCGAGGTGCAGGCCGACTCCGCGGGCAACGCCGCGACCCAGGCCGAGCGTGAGGTCAAGGACCTCACCAAGGAGCTGGAGCGCGCCACCCGCCGCGCCGCCGAGCTGCGCGAGGAGGCCGACCGCCTCACCGCGCGTGCCGCCCGCGAGCGCGGCGAGGACCCGGAGACCGCGGTGGCCGAGGCCGCCGCTGCCGCCGAGGCCGCCGTCGAGGCCGCGTCGGTCGCCGAGCAGCAGGTGGCCGAGCGCCCGGTCCGCGAGGAGCGCTCCTCCTCGTACGACAACCGCCGTCCGCAGCGCGACGAGCGCGGCAACTACGAGCGGGAGCGTCGCGACAACCGTGGTGGCGGCTTCAACCGTGACCGTCGTGACGACCGTGGCGGCGACAACCGTGGTGGTGGCTTCCGTCGCGACGAGCGTGGTGGCGACCGTGGTGGCCGTTCTTTCGAGCGTCGTGACGACCGTGGCGGTGAGCGTGGTGGCTTCCGCCGCGACGACAACCGCGGTGGCGGCTTCAACCGTGACCGCCGTGACGACAACCGTGGTGGCGGCGCCGGTTTCCGCCGCGACGACCGCCCCTCCGGCGGCCACCGCGGCAGCGACCGTCCGTTCAACCGTGACCGCCGCGACGACCGCCCCGCCGGTGGCGGCTTCCGCTCCGGTGGCCACGACCGTCCGGCCCACAACCGTCGTGACGACCGCACCGGCTCCGGCACGGGCTCCTTCGGCCGCCGCGACGACAAGCCGCGCTGGAAGCGCAACGGCTGAGCGGTGACCGCCCGGCCCGACGGGCCTAGCTGAACCGAAAACGAAGGGCCCGCACGGCGTACGCGCCGTGCGGGCCCTTCGTCGTACCCGCACGGGCCGCCCCGCGCATGGCGCGCCCACGGCGAGGGAACCGCTGGGGGCATGACAAGTGACCCGAGCGAACGGAAACAGCCACCACCCACGACCGCGCGCGCCCCCATGTCCGCCTCCGCCCCCGCCCCCGGCTCCGACGAGGAGCGTCTCGCCCAGCTCGGTTACACGCAGGTCCTCGCGCGGCGCATGTCCGCGTTCTCCAACTACGCCGTCTCGTTCACGATCATCTCGGTCCTGTCCGGGTGCCTCACCATGTACCTGTTCGGGATGAACACCGGCGGCCCTGCCGTGATCACCTGGGGCTGGGTCGGCGTCGGCCTGATGACGCTCTTCGTGGGGCTCGCGATGGCCGAGATCTGCTCCGCGTACCCGACGTCCGCCGGGCTCTACTTCTGGGCGCACCGGCTCGCGCCCGCCCGCTCCGCCGCCGCGTGGGCGTGGTTCACGGGCTGGTTCAACGTGCTCGGGCAGGTCGCCGTCACCGCGGGGATCGACTTCGGCGCGGCGTCGTTCCTCGGCGCGTACCTGAACCTCCAGTTCGACTTCGCGGTCACCGAGGAGCGCACGATCCTGCTCTTCGCCGCGATCCTCGTGCTGCACGGGCTGGTCAACACCTTCGGCGTGCGCATCGTCGGGCTGCTCAACAGCGTCAGCGTGTGGTGGCACGTGGCCGGGGTGGCGGTGATCGTCGGCGCGCTCGCGTTCTCGCCGGACTCGCACCGGTCGGCGTCCTTCGTCTTCACCGAGTTCGTGAACAACACGGGCTGGGGCAGCGGCCTCTACGTCGTCCTCATCGGGCTGCTCATGGCGCAGTACACCTTCACCGGCTACGACGCCTCCGCGCACATGACGGAGGAGACCCACGACGCCTCGACGGCGGGCCCCAAGGGCATCGTCCGGGCCATCTGGACCTCCTGGATAGCGGGTTTCGTCCTGCTCCTCGGCTTCACCTTCGCCATCCAGTCGTACGAGGGCGCCCGCGGCTCGGCGACGGGCGCGCCGCCCGCCCAGATCCTCCTGGACGCACTCGGCGCGACGGCGGGCAAGCTGCTCCTGCTCGTCGTGATCGGCGCCCAGCTCTTCTGCGGCATGGCCTCGGTGACCGCCAACTCCCGCATGATCTACGCCTTCTCGCGGGACGGCGCGCTGCCGTACTCGCACATCTGGCACTCGGTCAGCCCGCGGACGAGGACGCCGGTGGCCGCGGTGTGGCTGGCCGCGCTCGGCGCGCTGGTGCTCGGCCTGCCGTACCTGATCAACGTCACGGCGTACGCGGCGGTGACCTCGATCGCCGTCATCGGGCTCTACATCGCCTACGTCGTCCCGACGTTGCTGCGGCTGCGCAAGGGGGACGCCTTCGAGCGCGGGCCCTGGCACCTGGGGCGCTGGTCCCGCCCGGTCGGTGTCGTCGCGGTGGGGTGGGTCGGCGTGATCACCGTCCTGTTCATGCTGCCGCAGGTGTCGCCGGTCACCTGGGAGACCTTCAACTACGCGCCGGTCGCGGTGCTCGTCGTTCTCGGATTCGCGGCGGCCTGGTGGCTGGCGTCGGCCAGGCACTGGTTCCTCAACCCGGACCACGCCCGCACGCGGGCCCGCGACGCGGCGCGCGCGAGCCGCCCGGAGCCCCTCGACCCGTGAGGGGCGGAGGTGCTCCGGACGGTCGCGGCGGTCGGGCGGCTTATGGGCCGGTCAGCTCGCGGGCTCCGTGACGTAGCCGGTCGGCTCCGGTGCCGGTGCCGGTGCTGGTGCTGGTGCTGGTGCCGGTTCCTGCTCCGGCTTCCCGGCCGGTGCCCCGGTCTTCCCGGCCGGACGCAGGGAAAGTACGAGCACAGCCGCCCCGAAGAGCGCGACGAGCATGATCCAGACCGCGCCGACGTGCATGGCGTGGACGAACGCGTCATCGGCGGCGTGCGCGAGAGCGGGCCGGTGGGTCTCGGCGGCGACGTGCCGGGCCTGCTCGGCGGAGACACCCGCCCGGTCCCGTACCGACGCGGGTACGTCACCCAGCGACGGTTCGATCGCGCGCCGGTACACGATCGACATGATCGTGCCGCCGACGGCGATGCCGAGCACGCTGCCGGTCTGCCGCACGGTGTTGGTGACGGCCGATCCGGCACCGGCCCGCTCCAGCGGCAGCGAGCTGATCAACGCCGCCGTCACAGGACCGAGCACCATGCCGATCGTGAGGCCCTGGACGAGGAGCAGGGCCTCGATCCAGCCGAGCGGGGTCCCAAGGCCGAAGAACCCGTACGCGCCCATGGTCAGCGCCGCCACGACGAGCGCGGGCACGGACACGGCGCGCAGCGACCAGCGGCGCACGAGCCGGGCGCCGACGGGCGCGCCCAGGATCGCGCCGAGCGCGGTCGGGAGACCGGCGAGGCCCGCCTCGGTCGGCGTGTAGCCGCGGGCGCCCTGCAGGTAGAACGCGTTGTAGAAGGTGACGGCGGTCACGGCGAAGAGGAGCAGGCCGAGCGCGACGTTGCCGCCGCCGAAGGTGCGCTGCGCGAGCAGGCGGGGGTCGAAGCTCGGCATCCTGGTGCGCAGTTCGACGAGGACGAAGGCGGTCAGCAGGACGAGGCCGACGGCGACCGGCGCCCAGACGTCGGTACGGCCCCAGGCGGCCACCTGCCCCGCCCGGATAAGACCGTAGGCCAGCGCCGCGAGCCCGGTGATCGAGAGGAGCATGCCGGCCGGGTCGAGGGGACGCCGGACGGGGCTGCGGAAATTCGGGACCAGCGTGGTGATTCCGATCAGCGCGAGCACTACGACCGGGACATTGACGAGAAAGACCGAGCCCCACCAGAAATGGTCGAGGAGCAGCCCGGCGAGCACCGGGCCCGCGGCCATTCCGACACCGGCGGACGTCGAGGAAATGGCGATCGCGGTCGAGCGCGCGGGGCCGGTGAAGGTCCACATGAGGATGGCGAGGTTCGCGGGCATGATCAGCGCGCTGCCCAGACCCATCGCTGCACGAGCGGCGATCAATTGATTCGCGTCGCCCGCATATGCCGCCCACACCGAAGAGGCGGCGAAAACCACGAGACCACTGACGAGCACGGTCCGGTGCCCGAACCGGTCGCCCAGCGCGCCCGCGGTGAACATCAGGGTGGCGAAGGCCAGGGTGTACGAGCCCGTGGCCCACTGGAGCGCGGCAGGCCCGGCGTCGAGGCCGCGGGCCGGGTCGGCGAGGGTCTCCAGGGCGGTGCTCAGGACGGTGTTGTCCAGCCAGATCAGGAGCGAGCACACCATGAGAGCGGCGAGGATCAACTGCTGCCTGGACTTCGACAGCGAAGGGGATGTGGTCACGAATTCCCTAGGGGTCGGGTCGGTGAAAACTGACGAGGAGGAACGTAAGCAATTCCGTATCCCCCTGTCAATTGCTTGGACTGTTGTTTTTTCGCAGGTCGCCGGGGCATAGCGGGGGGCCCGTGTCAATTCTCTGAACGGTGCGCGGGAATCGGCTTCCCGGAGATATTCGGAGGCATGACGCCGGGCGCCTGTCAATGCGCAATTCTCCGCATGTGAACCGCCTTGAACCGCCGATGAATGGAATGGGCGGGGCATATTGCTCCACCCCTGTCAATTCCGAATTCGCAGTTCAGGCGCCTTGCGGTGCGACCGGATGTCTGCCCCGCCGCCCCCACGGTCCGCCGCCGGGTGGGGGAACGTCCGCCACCGCCGTGCTGGGACGCCGAGTTGGGGCCGGGCGCGCCCGGCGGGGATAAGGCTGTGAGGCTCGTCGGACCGTACGGCTATGCTGGGCGGGCGGGCCGCTAGCTCAATTGGTCAGAGCAGCAGACTTTTAATCTGTTGGTTGTGGGTTCGAGTCCCACGCGGCCTACGTGGAAGGCCCAGCCGGAGAGCGCTCCGGCTGGGCCTTCAGTGTGTTCGGGGGTCCCGGCGATCGGTCGCCGGCCCGCGGCCTGGGGGAGGCCTCTTGCAGGGAGATCTGGATCGCGCTGCCACCCGTGCCCGCGCGGAGGCCGATGAACCGCGGGACGATCACCCGCACGCCGTGGTCCTCGAGCGGGCCGGGTGGCTGCTCGACCACGACAACGCGCATGGTGGCGACCATGTGGCGGACGCGGCGATCCGCGTGTGGCGTTCCGAACGCGCGAAGATCACGGAGGATGACAAGGCCCAGCTGAGCGTTGTCGCCGAACTCGCGGAGATCGCGGGCTGGTTGCTGTTCGACGCGGCACGCCGTGCGGAGGCCCGGGCCGCATGGTCGGAGTCCCTGGACATGGCGCAGCGGGCGGGCGACCGCTCCATGCAGTGGTTCGCCATGGATCTCCTGGCTCTGGAGGCGATCGAGAGCGGCCGGGTGGGGGAGGCGCTGTCTCTCTGTGAGGAGATCGCCGGTCGCGGAGTGCCGCCGCGTGTGGCACTGCTCACCGAACTTCGACGCGGTCGGGCCCTGGCCACGGCCGGTGACCACGCGCGGGCGCGGCAGGCGATCGGGAGGGCGCGCGGCGCCCTGGAGGACTCCCTCGATCCCCGTGATCCGCTGTGGTCGTGGTGGGTGAACGATCTGGAAGTCACCGGGCACGAGGCGGAGGTCGCCCTGTCGCTGGGTGAACCCGCGCGTGCGATACCGCGCTTCGAGCGGGCCCGGGAGCTGGTCGAGGCGGCCGATCCGTCGGGACGCGGAGCTCTGTACTACGCCACGGCCGAGCTGGACGCACTCGTACGGCTCAAGGCCTGGCGAGAGGCCGAAGAGCCGCTGTCGCGGCTGCCGCCTTTGCTGCGCGACGTGACCTCGTCCCGCCATCGCGGGCGCCTGCGCACGAGCTTGCGCGTCATCGGCAGGGACGGCCCCTCGTGGCTGGCCGACCTGGCGCGCGAAGTGGCGACGAGCCGATAGGGACGGAGCCACCCGGATCGGCGAAGAGCCGTCCAGGCGGCTCCGGTCGTGTCAGGCTTGCGGGGCGGGCCGGCAGGCCGGGGACGGTGGGCCGGGGACGGCAGGGGTGGGGTTGGCCATGGACTGGCGTCGGTTCGCGTTGCAGATGGCTTCGATGGCGCGCGACCTCCTGGCGCAGGAGTCCGTCGACGCCACGCTGCGGCAGATCAGCACGTCCGCCGTCGAGTTGGTGGACGGGTGCGACGCGGCCGGGATCCTCGTCCTGCGCGGCAAGAAGGTGGTCACGATGGCGGCCACCGAACAACTCGTCGTCGGGACGTCGCGCGGCGGGTCTGTGAGCGGGGCGCCGTGATGTGAGCGGCCCATACACGCGGCTCCCCCGGCTCTTTGCTGAACCGGAGGAACCTGGCCCGGTCAGCCCTCCAGAGGATCGCTGCTGAACCCGGGCCTGACCATCAGGTCCCCATCCCTGTACACCTCACACATACCCGTCGACCGCAGGGCGAGAAGCCGCCGATGCCCGAGCCGCCGATGCCCGAGCCGTCACGGCTGCCGTACCGCCACCACCTCGAACTCCACCGTCACCTGCGAGCTGACGATGAGCGTGTCCACGGCGTTGGCGGTCGCGCCCCAGTCCTTGCGGTTGATCGTGGCGCCGCCGCGGAAACCGGCCAGGAGGCGGCCGTCGGCGTCGCTCTCGCCGCCGGTCGACTCGACATCCAGGGTGAGCGGCCTCGTCGTGCCGCGCAGCGTCAGGTCGCCGGTGACCCGGAAGCGGGCCCCGTCCACCTGCTTCACCTCGGTCGAGGTGAACGTGATGACGGGGTGGTTGGCCGCGTCCAGGAACTTGGCGCGCAACGGGTCGTCGCGCATCCGCTTGCCGGTCTGGAGGCTCGCCGCCCGCAGGGTGAGCCGGACGTGGGACTTCGCCGGGTTGTCGCCGTCGAGGTGAGCACTGCCCTCGAACTCCTCGAACGTGCCGCGTACTCGAGGCCCCACGGAGTGCTTGCCGACGAACCCGATCCGGGTGCGGTCGGCGTCGAGGGCGTACTCGCCGCTCAGCTCACTGAGCTCGGTGATGGTTGGCATGCTTGGTCACTCCCGGAATCGCGGGAATCGCGGACGAGGCGTTGACGATACCGCCGTCGGCCGCGTCCCTCCGGGCTGCTCCAGCGTCAAACCACCCCGAGTCAAGCACAGTTGCGGGACGCGAACGCCGTCCCCTGTTGCGCACACCGTGCGCAGTGCGTACAGTGTTCGCAACGAGAGCACGCCGTACTCGGCGAGCGTGCCGCCCACTTTCCTGGGGGTCCCACGATGGAAGTACGCCGCGATCCGCGCCGCTGGCTCATCCTGATCGTGCTCTGCCTGAGCACGCTCGTCCTGGTCGTCGACAACATGGTCCTGACCGTCTCGGTCCCGCCCATCGCCGAGGATCTGGGCGCGGACGCCCAGGACATCCAGTGGATCATCGAGTCGTACATCCTCGTCTTCGCCGGACTGCTCCTCACCGCGGGCAGCCTCTCCGACCGGTTCGGACGGCGGCGCGTGATGATCGTGGGGCTCGCCCTCTTCGGTGCGGCGTCCCTCCTGGCCACCGTCGCCCAGAACCCCGAACAGCTCATCGCGGGGCGGGTGTTGATGGGCGTCGGCGGTGCCCTGATCATGCCGAGCACCCTGTCGATCCTCATCACCGTCTTCGACGACGAGGAGCGCCGCAAGGCCATCGGCGCCTGGAGCGCGGTGGCCGTGGTCGGCCTGGTCGGCGGGCCCGTGCTCGGCGGCGTGCTGATCGCCCACTTCTGGTGGGGCGCGGTCTTCCTGATGAACGTCCCCGTGGCCGGCCTCGCCATCGTCGCCGCCCTCGTCCTGATGCCCGAGTCCAAGGGCCCCGCCCGCAAGGCCGACCCGCTCGGCATGGCCCTGTCCATGGTCGGCATGACCGCGCTCGTCTGGACGATCATCGAGTCCGCCAAGACCGGGCTCGACGACATGGGTACGCAGGCCTCGCTCGCCCTCGCCGTCGTCGCCCTGGTGGCCTTCGGCATCTGGGAGACCCGCACCGCGTCCCCGATGGTGCCGCTCTCGCTCTTCCGCAACCGCGTCTTCAGCGGCGCCAGCTTCTCCCTCGTCCTGCTGACCTTCGCCAACGGCGGCCTGATGCTGGTCCTCACCCAGTACCTGCAGTTCGTCCTCGGCTACTCACCCGCCAAGACCGGCCTCGCCTTCGCCCCCATGGCCGTCGCCACCCTCGTCTTCAACGGCATCGGCGCCACCCTCGGCAACAGGATCGGCAACCGGCCCATGACCGCGGTCGGCCTGGCCGTCATCGCCGCGGGATTCGGCGCCCTCGCCTCGCTCCCCTCCGACGCCGGGTTCGGGATGCTCGCCGCGGCCATGGTCCTGATTGGCGTCGGCGGCGGCCTGGCGATGCCCGCGGCGACCGCCGCCCTGATGAGCGCGGTCCCCGCCGAGCACGCCGGGGTCGGCTCCGCCCTCAACGACACCGTCCAGCAGGCCGGCGCGGCCCTCGGCGTCGCCGTCCTCGGCACGGTCCTCTCCAGCACCTACACCGACGCCATGCCCGCCTCCGCCCCGGCAGGGGCAGGGCACTCCGTCCCGGACGCGCTCGCCCTGGCCGCCACCACCGGCGACAGCGCCCTCGCCACCGCCGCCCGAGAGGCCTTCACCGAGGCGATGTCGGCCAGCTTCTGGGCCGGAGCCGCGGGCGTCCTGGCCGCCGCGGTCCTCGCCCTCGTCCTCATCCGGGACGGCGGCAAGGGCGCCGCGGGGGAGCAGGCTCCGGCCGACACCGAGCAGCCCCCGGCCGACAGCGAGGCCACCCGAAGCGGTGAACTGACCAAGGCCGCCTGACCGCCCGACCGCCGTTCGCCCGGCCGCCCGACCACCAGCCCGTCCCTCCTCGGCCGCCCCCCTCATACGCCTTCCGCGCCCCGCCCGGCTTCGGCCCCGCGGGGCGCCGTGGTGTTGACTGGCCGGTCTCCGCCGCACATCTGGAGGGACCACCGTGACTCCACCACAGCCGACGCCACCGCGCCTGGGCGTCGCCGTCATCACGATGGGCAACCGGCCCCGGGAGCTCGACGCGCTGCTGGCGTCCGTCGCCATGCAGGACGTACCCGCCGACCGCGTCGTCGTCGTCGGCAACGGCTCGCCCCTCCCCGAACTCCCCTCCCTGCCCGGCAAGGTGACCGCCGTCGAGCTGGACGAGAACCTCGGCTGCCCGGGCGGACGGAACGTCGCCATCGAGCGCCTCGCGGACTTCGGCGACGTGGACGTCGTGATCGAGCTCGACGACGACGGACTGCTCGTCGCCGACGACGTCTTCCGCAGGATCCGCGACCTGTTCGCCGCCAACCCGCGCCTCGGCATCGTCGGCTTCCGCATCGCCGACGAGACGGGCGAGACCCAGCGCCGCCACATCCCCCGGCTGCGCGCCACCGACCCGATGAAGCGGGGCCTGGTCACCGCCTTCCTCGGCGGCGGGCACGCCCTCTCCATGCCCATGCTGGCCCGCACCGGCACCTGGCCCGCCCAGTTCTTCTTCGGGCATGAGGAGACCGACCTGGCCTGGCGGGCGGTCGACGACGGCTGGCAGATCCTCTACGAACCGGCCCTGCTGCTCCAGCACCCCAAGACCTCCCCGGCCCGGCACGCCGTCTACTACCGCAACACCGCCCGCAACCGCGTCTGGCTGGTCCGCCGCCGCCTCCCGCTCCCGCTGATCCCCGTCCACCTGGGCGTCTGGACCCTCCTCACCCTCGCCCGCACCCGTTCCCTGCCCGGCCTGAAGGCCTGGGCCGCCGGCTTCGTCGAAGGGCTGCGGACACCGTGCGGCGAGCGCCGGCCCATGCGCTGGCGCACGGCCTGGCGGTTGACCCGCCTCGGCCGGCCGCCGGTCATCTGACGGGCGTACGGAGGACGGGACCCGGGCGCGGACGGCACACCCGGACATGGCGTACCCGGACATGGCTTACCCGGACACGGCGTACCCGGACAGGGCACACGCCTCCGGCGCCGAGCCGCCCGAACGGAGCAGCCCGGCGGTGCGCCGACCCGCGCACCGGGCCAGGCTGAACGCCAGGGCATGAGGCCCGCAGCGGTGGGGCCCGAGCCGGCCCCGAACCGGAGGTGCAGCATGGCGGCAGCCGTACGCGGCACGGGGCGGCGCGCCCTGGCCCTCCTCCTGGCCCCTCTCCTCCTCGCCCTCGCCGCGGCCTGCGGTGGCGGCTCCGGCGGCACGGACACCCGTACGGCCGCGGCCCGCCCCCTCGACCTCGCCTTCAACCACCCCGGCGTCCTGGTCGGCAAGGAGCAGCTCGACCGGGTCCGCGCCCACGTCGGAGCGCGTGAGCAGCCCTGGCTCGCGGCGTTCGAGCAGATGCGGAGCAGCAGGTTCGCCGCGGCGGACTACACGGCGAAGCCGTACGACGTCGTGGTCTGTCCGCCCGACACCCGCCCCGGTCAGGGCTGCGTCGAGGAGCGCGAGGACGCCCTGGCCGCGTACACCCAGGCGCTGCTCTGGAGCGTCACCGGTGAGCGCGCGCACGCCGAGAAGGCCGTGCAGATCATGGACGCCTGGTCGAAGCGGATCACCGGGCACACCGAGGCCAACGCCGGGCTGCAGACCGCCTGGGCCGCCTCGTCATGGGCCCGTGCCGCCGAGATCGTGCGCTACACGTACGACGGCTGGAGCGACGGCGCGCTGCTGCGTTTCGAGCGGATGCTGCGCAACGCCTACCTGCCCCAGGTCAGGAACGGTTCCGCCGACTTCAACGGCAACTGGGACCTGGTGATGGCCGACGCGACCATGTCGATGGCCGTCTTCCTCGACGACCACGCCACGTTCGAGAAGGCCGTGCACCACTTCAGGACGCGCGTGCCCGCCTACTTCTACCTGGAGTCGGACGGGAAGCTGCCCGTCTCGCCGGAGGGCAGCGGCATCGACACGGCGAGCGAGCTGAAGAGGTACTGGTTCGGGCAGGGCACGTTCACCGACGGGATCTCCCAGGAGACCTGCCGCAACTTCAAGCACGCGAGCTACTCGCTCGCCGCCGCCTCGCACATGGCGGAGACCGCCCGGCACCAGGGCGTCGATCTGTACGGGGAGGTCAGGGACCGGTTGCGGGCCGCCTTCGAGTTCCACGCCAAGTACCAGCTGGGCGCGCGGGCGCCCGCCTGGCTGTGCGGCGGCAGGGTGCGGCGCGACATGGGACCCGACACGGAGGTCGGCCTGAACCACCTGCGGGGGCGGCTGCATCTGGAAATGCCGTACACCGAGAAGTACACGGTGGCCCGGCGGCCGGAGGGGACGGACGGTCTCTTCGTGGCCTGGGAGACGCTCACCCACGCGGGCAACGCCTGAAGTGGTTCGACGCACCCCTCCGGATGGCGTAGAGTTGCATTCAACGGCGCGGGGTGGAGCAGCTCGGTAGCTCGCTGGGCTCATAACCCAGAGGTCGCAGGTTCAAATCCTGTCCCCGCTACTCAAGACCTAGGGCCCGGAACCAGCAATGGTTCCGGGTCCTAGGTGTTTTCCCGGGTCCTAGGTGTTTTCCCGGCCCTTCCCCCGGGCGCGCCTCGGGGACCCTCCTCCGTAACCCGGTCGGACCGCACCGGCTCGCACCCGCTCCCCGACGGGGGAACCCTGAGTGGAGCGCGTTGATGGGCGCGGAGTCGGCGGGAGACAAGCGGTGGGGCAGCGAGCGGGAACCGGCGACAGGGGTGCCTCCGCGCACGAATGGGCGTTCGTCCGGGCCCTGCCGCTGCTGCTCCTGCTGGTCGGCGTGGTCTACGACGCGGCGACCCCGCCGGACTTCACCGCGGCCCCCCTCTACACGGCCGCCCCGCTGATCGCCGCCCCCTTCTACTCGCTGCTCAGCACCGTCCTGACCGGCGCCGCGTCCACCGTCGCCGTCCTCTTCCTGCACTTCGGGGCCCGGGCCGACAGCCGCGTCGAGGCCGTCACCGAAGTGATCACCGTGGTGACCGTCGCAATCCTCGCCATCGTCATCAACCGCGTCGTCCGCCGCGGCAACGACCGGCTCGCCAACGCCCGCTCCATCGCCGAGACCACCCAGCGCGCCGTACTGCCGGAGCCCGACCCGCGCATCGGCGGGCTCGACATCGCGGCGCGGTACGAGGCCGCGCAGGCCGACGCGTTCATCGGGGGCGATCTGTACGCGGTGCAGGACACCCCGCACGGCGTGCGGCTCATCGTCGGTGACGTACGGGGCAAGGGCATGGGCGCGGTCGCGGCGGTCGCCGTCGTCATCGGCGCCTTCCGGGAGGCCGCCGAGCAGGAGACCACCCTAGAGGCGGTGGCCCAGCGCCTGGAGCGGGCGCTCGCGCGCGAGGGCACCCGGCGCGACGGGCTCGACGCGTTCGAGGGGTTCACCACCGCCGTCCTCGCCGAGATCCGGCACGCCGACGGCCGCGTACGGCTGATCAACCGGGGGCACCCGGCGCCGCTGCTGCTGCGCGGGGACGGCCGGCTGTGCGTCATGTCGGCGAGCGAGCCCGCGCTGCCGCTCGGCATGGGCGATCTGGGGGTCTGGCCGGACCGGGCGGACGAATCGGAGTTCCCGCCCGGCGCGATGCTGCTCTTCTACACTGACGGCCTGTCGGAGGCGCGCGACGTGACGGGGGAGTTCTACGATCCGGCGGCCCGGCTCGGCGGGCGGATCTTCCCCGGACGCGGAGGACCGCAGGCCCTGCTCGCCGCGCTCGCGGAGGAGGTGCGGCGGCACACCGGGGGCCGGATGACCGACGACATGGCGCTGCTCGCGGTGCGCCGGCCCGTCGCGGGGGATCCGGACGTCACCGATCCGGGCGTCACCGCCGGTGATTGAAGTGAGCCACTCCGCATCACAACTGACGTGTTGTCAAGGGAGTGTGAAGTTCCGGTGCACGGCCCGGTGTGAGGAAGTGTCGTCAACTCACCCTGTTCTGACCACTCCTGTCCCCATACGTACAGGTGGACAGCGTTAACGATCAATCGGAACAGCTTGGAATAGTGACCCGCTGTCTATTAACGTTCGATAACGCAGCGCGGTCGTCCCAGCCGTCACTAGAGGCGGCTCCGCGCGCACGCGCCTAATCCCGCAAGGGAGCCGGGGAACCACTAACTTGGGGTGAATCGGGCCTCTGCGCCTCGTGCATCCGTGCACCCGCGCCAGACGCTCGTAGGAGACCTTCCTGCTCCGAACCCGTCAGCTAACCCGGTAGGCGAGAAGGAAGGAAAGGAGCGCGCCCCAGTGGCGTCCAACCGGCCTGCCCCCCAAGCCGTGTACGTACCGAATGACGACGACTTCGGCTCGTACGACGAGGGCTCTTTCGAAGAGTGGAACCCCACCGAGGAGTCCGTCCGTCCCGTCCGCGGCAGGCACCGTGTGCACAAGAAGAGCGGTGGCGGGCTCGCCCGGAGCTCCACCGTCCTCGGTGTGGGCGTCATCGCCGCCGTCGGCGCGGGCGGCATCGCCACCGCGCAGGACGGCAGGCCGCCGGTCTCCATATCCATGCCCGACCTGCCGGGCATGGACACAGTCGCCGACTCGCTGCCGGACGCCGAGTCGCTGCCCGGCGTCGGCTCGTTGCTGGCCGACGACTCCCCGGACACCACGGCGAACGCCGCCGCGGCGGCTCCGCTCACCGCGGCCGGTGTCAGCACCGCCGACGCCGAGCAGGGCACCACCGACGCGGGCGAGGCACTGCGCGCCCGCATCATGCGGCAGGCCGAGAACCAGCAGCACCAGGCCGACACCGCCGTACGGACCGCGGCCGAGGACGCGACCGCCCGGCAGGCCGCCCGGCAGGCCGCCGGCCAGCAGCGGGCCGCCGAGAAGAAGGCCGACGCCGAGGCCGCCGCCAAGAAGAAGAAGGCGGAGGAGGCCCGCAAGGCGAAGGCCGAGGCGGAACGCCTGGCCAAGCTCGCCAAGAGCTACGCCATCCCCACCTCGTCGTACACCCTCACCTCACACTTCGGTGACGCCGGTGCCATGTGGTCCTCGGGCCACCACACCGGACTGGACTTCGCCGCTCCCACGGGTACCCCGCTCAAGGCCGTGCACACCGGCACCGTCAAGGAGGCCGGCTGGGCGGGCGCGTACGGCTACCGCACCGTGCTCGAACTCGAGGACGGCACGGAGGTCTGGTACTGCCACCAGTCCTCGCTCAATGTCAGCGCGGGCCAGAAGGTCACCACGGGCGAGGTCATCGGCCGCGTCGGCGCGACCGGCAACGTCACCGGGCCCCACCTGCACATGGAGGTCCACACCCCGGACGGCACGGGCATCGACCCGCTGACCTGGCTGCAGGGCAAGGGCCTGAACCCCTGATTGGCCGCTCGTACCTGACGGAATTCGCATACCGTCGGGGACGTTGAGCGACATATGACTTCTCTCCGTACACTCGGCGCTTCCGAACTCGAGGTCTCCCCGCTCGCCCTGGGCGGCAACGTCTTCGGCTGGACCGCCGACCGGGCGGCGTCCTTCGCCGTCCTCGACGCCTACACCGCGGCAGGCGGCAACTTCATCGACACCGCCGACGTCTACTCGGCCTGGGTCGACGGCAACAAGGGCGGCGAGTCCGAGACCCTCATCGGCGAGTGGCTGGCCGAGCGCGGCAACCGCTCCGACGTCGTCCTCGCCACGAAGGTCGGCGCCCACCCCGACTTCAAGGGCCTCTCCCCGGCCACGGTCAAGGGCGGCATCGACGCGTCCCTGCGCCGTCTCGGCACCGACTACATCGACCTCTACTACACGCACTACGACGACCCGTCGGTCCCCGTCGAGGAGATCATCGGCACCCTCGACGAGCTGGTGCGGGACGGCAAGGTGCGGGCGATCGCGGCCTCCAACATCACCCCGGAACGGCTTCAGGAGTCCCTCGACTTCTCCGACCGCGAGGGCCTCGCGCGCTACGTCGCGCTCCAGCCGCACTACAACCTCGTCTCCCGCGACACCTACGAGGGCCCGCTCCAGGAGGTCGCATCCCGCTCCGGCCTCGCGGCCGTGCCCTACTACGCACTCGCGTCCGGCTTCCTCACCGGCAAGTACCGCCCGGGTGCGCGGGTGGAGAGCGCGCGCAGCGGGCGCGTCCAGGAGTACGCGGGCACCGAGCGCGGCGACCGCGTCCTGACCGCGCTCGACGAGATCGCCGCGGAGCGCGGCGCCGAGGTCGCGACCGTGGCGCTCGCCTGGCTCGCGGCCCAGCCCACCGTCGCGGCGCCGATCGCCTCCGCCCGCACGGTCGAGCAGCTGCCCGCGCTGCTCGCGGTGGCGGACCTCCAGCTCACGGAGGCGGAGGTCGCGCGCCTCACGGCGGCTTCCGCATAGCTCTCAGGGGCGGCGGTACGGATTGTCGTACGCCGTCGGGTAGCCGTAGCCGTAGCCGTAGGCCGGGTAGGGCTGCGGCTGCGGCTGGTACGGGGGCAGGCCGGGCGGAAGGTGCCCGTACGCCGCGTACGGCACGGGGAGCATCACCGGCACCGGCAGTGTCGCGCGGGCCGCGTACGCGAGGGCGGGGCGGGCCGGCTCACGGCGCTCCCAGAGCTTGTCGAGCAGCTCACGCTCGCGTACGACGAAGTCGGCCCCGGCCCGGCCGCGCCGGCCCCGGTGGCGCAGGAGCGCGAGCGACGTCGCGTACGTCTCGTACTCGGCGACCGTGCGGGCCGCGGCCTTGCCCCAGGTGTACGAGGCGTAGTCGCGGGCCAGCGAGCGGGCGCGCATCGAGCCGAGCGCGTACGGCTCGGGCGGGGTCAGCCAGCCGGCCGCGGCGTACCCGGGCAGCTCCGCCCGGATCGTGCGCAGTTCGCGCTGCCGGGTCCAGATCGCCAGCCAGGTCAGCAGCCCGAACGCCGGGAGCATGAAGGCCGCGTACACGGTGAAGAAGCCGTACTGCCCGAAGACCGCCGAGCCGTTCCACAGCGCGTGCATGCCCATCGCGAGCAGCAGCCCGGCGAGCGGGAGCAGCGCGCGGCGCAGGCGCCGGTGCTCGGCGGCGAACGCGGCGAGGCCGAAGCCGATGCCGGTCAGGACCGTGAACAGCGGATGCGCGAACGGCGACATGACGACGCGTACGAAGAAGGTCGCGGCCGTCACCGAGGCGAGGCCGCTTTCGCGGCTGAGCTGGTCGGTGACGAAGGCGTTGCCCAGATAGAGGATGTTCTCGGTGAACGCGAAGCCGGTCGCGGTCACCCCGGCTATGACGACGCCGTCGACGATCCCAGTGAAGTCGCGTCTGCGGAAGAGGAAGACGAGCAGGACGGCCGCCGCCTTCGCGCTCTCCTCGACGATCGGGGCGATGACGGTCGCGCCGAGGGTGTCGGCGCTGGTGGGGTCGGCGGTGGCGGTGGCTATCCAGCGGATCGCGAAGCTGTTCGCGACGATCGCTATGAGGGCGGCGGCGCAGGCTCCCCAGGAGAAGGAGAAGAGGAGGTTCCGCCAGGGCCCCGGCTGCACCCGGTCCAGCCAGCGGAAGGCGGCGACGAGCAGCGGCACGGGCACGGTCGCGAGACCGAGCCCGACCAGGAAGCCCTCGGTGCCGGTCTGCTCCCTGACCAGGGCGAGGATCACCAGGCCCGAGAGGGCGAGCAGCGTGACGAGCGCGGCCACGCGTATCGCGCGCCGCTGCCACCAGCGGACGCGGCGCAGCGCCCCCGGGGCGGGCGCCTCGGGGGGTATCGGATACGGGGAAACGGTGGCCACGCCGTTGACCCTAACGAGGGACGGGACGGGCCGCGACGGTGCCTCAGCCCTGGGCCGGGGCGACTCGGCGGAACAGCAGGTCGTGGACGACGTGGCCCTTGTCGAGGCCCTGGCCCTCGAAGCGGGTGAGGGGGCGGAAGGCGGGGCGCGGCGCGTACCCGCCGTCGGCCTGGGTGTTCTCGAAGTCGGGGTGCGCGGTGAGCACCTCCAGCATCTGCTCGGCGTACGGCTCCCAGTCGGTCGCGCAGTGCAGCAGCGCGCCGGGCTTGAGGGAGGGCGCGGCCAGCGTCAGGAACTCCGGCTGGATCAGGCGGCGCTTGTGGTGGCGGGCCTTGGGCCAGGGGTCGGGGAAGTAGACGCGAAGGCCGTCGAGGGACGCGGGCGCGAGCATCTCGCGGAGCAGGATGATCGCGTCGCCGTTGGCCACCCGGACGTTGCTCAGGCCGTTCCGCTCGGCGAGGGCGAGGAGGTTGCCCTGGCCGGGGGTGTGCACGTCGACGGCGAGGATGCCGGTGTCCGGGTCGGCGGCGGCCATCTTCGCGGTGGCCTCGCCCATGCCGAAGCCGATCTCCAGGACGACGGGCTTGCCGGAGGGGGTCTCGCCGTCGCCGAAGAGCTCGGCGAGATCCAGCGTGCGCAGGCCGTCGATGTCCAGTCCCCACGTGGGCCAGAGCCGGCGCAGGGCGTCCTCCTGGCTGGCGGTCACCCGGCTGCGCCGGGGCTGGAAACTCCGGATCCGCCGCTCGTGGTGCGACCCCGCGGGGTCGGGCGACGGCCCTCCGGGAAACCGGGCCGGAGCCTGCGGACGGCCACCCGCGTGCGGGGCACGGACAGCGTCCGGCGACGGGGTTTCGGGGGTGTGGGGTGAGTCAGACACAGTGCGGCGATTTTACGGGGTGGCGGAGGGCGGGGGCGCACGAGCCGTTGCGGGAGCGGCTGCGGGAGCCGCTGCACGAGCCGGGTCCGCTCCCCGGCTGCCTGTCCGCTCCCCGGCTGCCTGTGCCTGGCCAGGGTGGTCGCTCAGCCCGCGGCGCGCAACGCGCCCAGCGCCCGGCGGGCGACCTCCCTGCCGATGGGGAGGGAGGCGGTGGCGGCGGGGGACGGCGCGTTCAGTACGTGCACCGTGCGCGCGCCCTCGCGTATCAGGAAGTCGTCGACCAGCGTGCCGTCCCGCAGGACCGCCTGGGCCCGGACACCGGCGGGCGCGGGCACCAGATCGTCCGGCCCCACCGCGGGCAGCAGCCTGCGCACCGCTTCGGTGAACGCGGACTTGGACGCCGAACGGCGCAGCTCACCCGCCCCGTACCGCCAGTGGCGGCGCGCTATGTGCCAGGAGCCGGGCCAGCCGAGGGTCCCCGCGAGCTCGCGGGGGTGGATGACCGACCAGTCGTACCCCTCCCTGGCCAGCGCGGGGACCGCGTTCGGTCCCACGTGGACGCCGCCGCCGATGCCCCGGGTGAGGTGCACGCCGAGGAAGGGGAAGGCCGGGTCGGGCACGGGGTAGACGAGGCCGCGCACCAGCTCGGGGCGGACGAGATCGAAGTACTCGCCGCGGAACGGGACGATCCGCATGCCCGGGTCGTCGCCGGTGAGCCGCGCGACCTCGTCGCAGTGCAGTCCCGCGCAGTTCACCAGGACCTTGCCGCGGACGACCGTGCCGTCGGCGGTGGCGACCGCCACACCGCGGTCGGGGCGGCGGTCGATGCGGGTGACCTCGCCGCCCGCGCCGTAGCGGATGTCGGCTCCGGAGGCGTCCGCCAGGTGCGCCGCCACCGCGCTGTAGTCGCAGATCCCGGTCGTGCCCACGTGGATGGCGGCCAGGCCGCGGACCTCCGGTTCGTACTCGGCGATCTGGGCGGGGCCGAGCTCCCGGACCGGAATGCCGTTCTCCCTGCCGCGCTGGACGAGGCCGTGCAGGCGAGGGAGCTCCGCGCGCTCGGTGGCGACGATCAGCTTGCCGGTGACCTCGTGCGCGATGTCGTACTCCGCGCAGAACTTGATCATCTCGGCGGCGCCGCGGACCGCGTACCTCGCCTTGAGCGAGCCCGGACGGTAGTAGATCCCGCTGTGGATCACGCCGCTGTTGCGGCCCGTCTGGTGGCGGGCGGGTCCGTGCTCCTTCTCCAGGACCGTGACCCTGGTGCCGGGGGCGGTGCGCGTGAGGGCATACGCCGTCGCCAGACCGACGATCCCGCCGCCGATCACCAGTACGTCGCAGTCGTACGCGACCTTCTTCACCGCGCCTCACCTCCCACCACAGATACTGCCCTGCGCCACTGACAACGCCGCCAAACCTCGGGCGCCGGATCCTTCTCCGCCGCTCCGCGGCGGTTCACACGGGGCCACCCCCGCGTTCACCCACCCGCCCGCCATGACGATGCCGGACGCGACGGTGCCGCCCCCCGGGCCACCCCGGAATCCGCCCGCCGGCTACGCCGGAGCCATCAGCAGCGGCCGTGCCCGCTCGCGGAGCTCCACCACCCGTGGCTCGTCCCCGTACGGCTCCAGACGGTGCAGCAGGTCCTTCACGTACTCCGTGGTCCGCGCGGAGGAGATCCGCCCGGCGACCTCGAGCGCCCGCGTGCCCTGCTCGCACGCCGCGTCGAGGTTGCCGGACTCCAGCTCGGCGACCGCCGACACCACGAGGCGTAATCCGTGCGAGCGCACGAACTCCTCGGTGGGGCGGGACAGCGCCTGCTCGGTGAAGCGCCGGACCTGCCGCGGCGCCTTCAGGTCGCGGTAGCACTCGGCGGCGTCGGCGGCGAAGCGGTCGTAGGAGTAGAAGCCGAGCCAGCTGGGGTCGTGGTCGCCGTCCCGGGACCGCTCCAGCCACCCCTCGGCGGCCCGCAGCGCCGCCCCCGCGGCCTGCGCGTCGTTGGCACGCGCGTGGGCCCGCGCCTCGACGAGGCGGAAGAAGCTCATGGTGCGGGCGGTGGCAAGGCCCCTGTTCCGCTCCAGGGCGGCCTGTGCGAGGTCGACGCCCTCGTCCCCGAAGCCGCGGTACGTCGCCTGGAGGGACATGGAAGCAAGGACGTACCCCCCAAGGGGTACGTCCGCCGCCGCGCGGGCGAGCCGCAGCGCCTGGATGTAGTAGCGCTGGGCCGCCTCCTGCTGGCCCGTGTCGAAGGCCATCCAGCCGGCCAGGCGCGTCAGCTCGGCCGACGCCCCGAAGAGCGCGCGGCCGACCTCGTCGGAGTACGAGCCGAGCAGCAGTGGCGCCGCCTCGACCCGCAGGCACTCGGGGACCATCGAGGAACGCCAGTCGCCGCCCCCGTACTTGGAGTCCCAGCGGCGCGCGTCCTCGGCGGCCTCCCGCAGCTTCAGTACGTCGCTGTGACCGACCTTCATCGGCGCGCCGTCCTCGGGGTGCGCGACGTCGCGTGCCACCTCGGGCGACACGTCGCGGGCGACGGAGCTGTCGGCCGGGGTTATCAGCCAGCGCGACGCGGGCGTCGCGTAGGCGCTGACGGCGAAGGAGCCGGCCAGCGACTGCCAGATGCCGCCGCCCGCCCTGCGGCCCGCCAGATCGAGGCGGTACAGCTCGGTCGCGGACTTCACCGCCGCCCCCACGTCGCGCGGGAAGGCGAGGCCCACCTCGGGCGCGGGGTCGGCGTCCGCGAGGCCGATCTCGTGCAGCGGCACCGGGCGGCCGAGCTTCTGTCCGATGGCCGCCGCGATCAGGTGGGGCGCGGCGCCCTGCGGCACCATGCCCTTGGACACCCAGCGGGCCACCGATGTCTTGTCGTAACGGAGCGTCAACCCGCGTTGTGCGCCGAGGTCGTTGACCCGGCGGGCGAGTCCCGCATTGCTGATTCCCGCGAGGGCGAGAACGGTGCCGAGCTTTTCGTTCGGCCCGCGTTGCTCCCTGGACATGCGCCACCCCTCGACACAGACGGCTGCCGGGCGGTGGCTGGACCGCACGGCATTCGTGCTGGGTTCCCCCGGGGGCAGTGGCACCCGTGGCCGTGAACCGGCCGTGAGCGCCGTGGCATGCGCCACGTGCGCCATGGCCGGACCCTCCGCGCACCGCGGTCCGGGCGGTCGCGCCCCGGGCCCCGCGCGCAGTGGCCGGAATGGCGGCCGCAAGAGCGTTTGGCCGATCCTCCAGGTATATGCCTCCGCGAAAACATCAGCACACACAGCGTAGTTCGCCGCATCCCAAGCGTTAAGAGGCGCAGTTCCGGATGGCGAGATTGTTGCCCGTACGGAAGTGCGTCCATGCCTCGGCGTGCTCCGGTTGTGTGGCCGTGCGCCCGTGTGTGCGCTCTTCTCCGGCCACTGGGGGAGCGCTTCCATTGGCGGTGCGTGGGTCGGCCCGCTGCGCTGGAGTCAGTGGGCTGGGGGACACCGCCGCCTTCATCCCCGCGGGCGGCGGACCGGTCCGGGGGGCGAACGCCGCCTCCCGGGCTGTGGATTGCCGTCGAACGGTTCCGTTCCGGGCGCATCCCAGGCCGATTTGGCCGAAAAGCGCCCGTGTATGCAAACGGGCATTTTGCCCACGGGCGGGCTGCGGGGTGCGCTCGCGCCCGTCACACGCGCCACGGGCGCGAGGCCTTCGCGCGGCGCGCCGGGGCCGGACCGAGGTCTTCCCGGGTCCTGTACGAGGTCTCCCCACGGGTCCTGTACGAGGTCTCCCCGGGGCCTGCCCGAGGTCTCCCCGGCGTCCTCGTAAGAAGCATGCTGTCGTTCGGCCCTTCAACTACCGCACGCCCAAGGTGCATTCACTGGCCCGAGAGGGCCTCCGCAGCCCTTCCCGCGCGCCTCCTTCGTGGCAGCATGGGTCCCCAGTTCTCCGGTAGTTCTTCGGTGCGCTCGGTCGGCCGTGCCGACGGCGATACGCCGACGGTTCGTCCACAGCCTGTGGAGGCAGCGATGCGGTGGTTGGTGGGGTGGAGCAGTACCACCGCGAGGTCCTCGGCCCTGGGCTCTGCCGGTGCCACCGGCGCGGACGGCGAGACCGTGCACCCGGTCGGCTCCCAGCTCCTGTGGGGCGACCCGGACCCGCTCTGGGCGGTGGGCGACTGGCGCGCCGACGAAGTACGCACAGTGACCGTCGACGAGCAGGCCCGCATCGCGGTGCTCGGCACCTGCGGAGCCGACGACGACGAACTGCGGGTCGGTCTCCTCGCCGCCCGCGGCGGCGCCCTGCGTCACCTGACGGCCTGGCCCGGCAGTTACACGGCGGTCGTCCAGGTCGGCCGCCGCGTCATGATCGCGGGTGACCTCGCGGGCGCCCGCCCCGTCTTCTACACCCCCTGGGCAGGGGGGACGGCCTATGCGACGGCCGCGCTGCCGCTGGCCGACCTCATCGAGGCCCACCTGGACATCGGCCACCTCGCGGCGCTGCTCGCCGCCCCCGACGTCCCCGAGGCGCTGCACGACTCCACCCCGTACCAGGGTGTGCGGCGCGTGCCACCGGGGCACGCGCTGATCCTGCGCGCGGGCGCACGGGAGATCGCCGGGTACGAACCCGTGGCCTCGCTGGCCGTCGCGACTCCCCCCGGCGACCCCGACAGTGCGGTGGACGGCGTCAGGGACGCCCTCGTCGAGGCGGTACGCACCCGCCTCACCGCCCCGCGCCACGTACCCGGCACGGGCGTCGACCCCGGCCCCGTGCCCGGCATGGGGCCCGCCGAACGGCGCGCGGCCCGCGGCATGCCGGTGCCCGGCATCGGAGCCGACCTCTCCGGAGGACCTGCATCGGGAACCCTCGCCCTCCTCGCCGCCGGCCTGCCCGGGATGCCCGGCACCGTCCTCGGGCACGGCACGGGCGCGGGGGAGCGGCTGCTCGCCGTCACCTTCAACGACCTGGCCGTCAACGGCCGCGAGGCCGAACTGGAGCGGGCCGGCGCCATCGCCGCCAACCCCCGCCTGCACCACGTCGTCGTCGCCGCGGGCGAGGACGCCCTGCCCTACGCCGACCTCGACGGCCCCCTGACGGACGAGCCGAGCGCCGTCCTCGTCTCCGCCCAGCGCCACCGCGCGCGGCTCTCATCGGGCAGCGCCGACCACTTCACGGGCCACGGCGCCCGGCAGGTCCTCGACGCCCACCCGGCCCGCCTCGCCGACCTCCTGATGGACCGCAAGCGGCGCCACCTCGTGCGCCCCGTGGCGGCCCTCGCGAAGGCCGACGGCTCGGTGCTGGTCCCCGCGCGCGTGTACGGCGCCGCGCGCAAGCTGGCCCGCATGCCGCACCGCGCGGGCGTCGAGTCGCTCGCCGACCAGCTGCTGCGCCGCCGCTTCGACGAACCGGGCGGGGCCGTGGGGGCGTCGCTCGCCGCTCTCGCGTGGGCAAGGCCGGGCCCCGCCGCGCGCTGGCTGACCGGTGAGGCCCTCGCTGAAGTATCGGTTCGCCTCCACGACACGACGCTGCGCGGGGGCGGGCCCGGCCAGCGCCCGGGCGAGTTCCGCGCGCGGGCGTCCCTCGCCCGGCACGCGGCGGACCTGCGCGTCCTGGAACAGGCCGCAGAGGTGCGCTTCCAGCGCCTGCACGCGCCCTTCCTGGACAACCAGGTCGTCCGCGCCTGCCGCGCCCTCCCCGAAGCCCTGCGGGTCCGGCCCGGGGCGCGGGCCGCGATCCTGCGCACCGTCCTGGAGGGCGCCGGGGTCACCGAACTGCCGCCCGGCTGGGGCGCGCCGTCCCACGCGTCGAAGGAGGCCGCCGTCCGCACCGGCCTCCGCGTGGCGGTGGACGACCTGATCGCCCTCTTCGACACCCCGCTGCTCGCTCAAGCCGGCCTGGTCGAGGCCCGCGTCGTCCGCAAGGCCCTGCGCTCGGCAGCCGAAGGAGAACCACTTCCGCTGGACGGCCTCGCCGACCTGGTATCCACCGAACTGTGGCTGCGGCGGCTGCTGTCGCGAAGAGGAACGTGCTGGACCGGCACTCCAGCACGGCAACGAGCCGTCCCTACGGGGAGCGTGGTTCCGCAGCGGGGTGCTCTAGGGGCGGGGCGTCGGCCGTCCAGCGGGGCGTCGGCGCTCTGAACGGGGCCTCGGCCGGGTCGACCGGGTAGGTCGGACGGGCGGGTCGGAGAGAGCGGGCCCGGCGGGTCGGAGAGAGCGGGCGGCGGGGTGGAGGGGACGTACGCCGCCACCGGAGCGCCACACTCCGGAAGCCGCCGCCGTCCCCGGTGACGCGCACCCGGAAGAAAGCCCGCGCCCCCGCGCACTCCACCGGGGAGAATGACGAGGTGCGGTACAGAATTCTGGGCGCCACCGAGGCGTACGACGACCAAGGCGCCCCCCTGCCTGTAGGGGGCCAGCGCCTGCGCGCCCTGCTCGCGGCCCTCGCGCTCCACGCGAACCGCACGGCCGCCGTCGCCACCCTCATCGACGAGGTCTGGGCGGACGACCCGCCGGCCGACGCCCCCGCCGCCCTCCAGGCACTCGTCGGGCGCCTGCGCCGCGCCCTCGGCAAGGACGCCGTCGTGTCGGCCCCCGGTGGCTACCGCCTCGCTGTCGCCCCCGAGGACGTGGACCTGCACCGTTTCGAGCGGCTCGCGCGCGAGGGCAGGGCGGCCCTGGACCGCGACGACCCGGCGTCCGCCGCCCGCACCCTGCGCGAAGCGCTCGCCCTGTGGCGCGGCCCCGCCCTCGCCGATCTCTCCGACCACAGCGCCTCGGCACGCCCCGAGGCCCTGCGCGCCGAGGCCGTCCGCGCGCGGATCGAGGCGGACCTGCTCCTCGGCCGCGCCCCCGACGTCGTACCGGAACTGCGGGAGCTGACCGCCGTCCAGCCGTACGACGAAACCTTGCGCGCCCTGCTGATCCGCGCCCTGCGCGATACCGGACGCGGGGCCGACGCGCTCGCCGCCTACGAGGAGGCGCGCCGCGCGCTCGCCGACGGCCTCGGCACCGACCCCGGCCCGGAACTCCGGGCGCTGCACGCGCAGTTGCTCGCCGGTTCTGGTCCCGGTCCCGGTCCCGGTCCCGGTCCCGGTCCCGGTCCCGGTCCCGGTTCTGGTTCTGGTTCTGGTGCGGGTCCAGCGGACCGCACGGGCCCAGCGGACCGCACCGGCCCAGCGGACCGCACCGGCCCAGCGGACCGCACCAGCCCGGCAGGCTCCATCGGCCAAGCGGGCCGCATCGGCCAGGCAGCCTCCGGCGAACGATCGGCCGCCACCGGCGGTCCAGCGGCACACCACGCGCAACTGCCCCGCACGGAGCAGCCGTCCCCCGCCGACCCGACCGCCCCCGCCGAACCGCCAAGCCGCGCCGGTCAGCCGACGCCCATCGAGCCCTCCCCGCAACCCGGCCGCTCCCCGCACCCCGACCGCTCCGCCCCCGCCGAGCGGAACGGGAACATCCGCGCCCGCTTGACGTCCTTCGTCGGCCGGGAACCAGAACTCGCCGCCATCCGTTCGGACTTGCGCAGGGCCCGCCTCGTCACCCTCACCGGACCGGGCGGCTCCGGCAAGACCCGCCTCGCCGAGGAAGCCGCCGCCGGGCATCCACAGGCATGGCTGGCCGAGCTCGCCCCGCTCGACCATCCCAAGGCGGTGCCCGGCGCTGTCGTCAGTGCGCTCGACCTGCGCGAGACCGTACTGATGACCAGCGAACTGACCGCGCCGCAGGACGACCCGGTCGCCCTGCTCGTCGAGTACTGCGCCTCGCGCAGCCTGCTCCTGCTCCTTGACAACTGCGAACACGTCATCGGCGCCGCCGCCGAGCTCGCCGAGACCCTCCTCACGCACTGCCCGGGCCTCACCATCCTCGCCACCAGCCGCGAACCCCTGGGCGTGCCGGGCGAATCGGTGCGCCCCGTGGAGCCGCTCCCGCCCGACCCGGCGCACCGCCTGTTCGCCGAGCGGGCCGCGGCGGTGCGGGCCGGCTTCGACCCCGAGGAGGACGCGGCGGCCGTCGCGGAGATCTGCCGCCGTCTGGACGGCCTGCCGCTCGCCATCGAACTGGCCGCCGCCCGCCTCAGGTTGCTCACCCCGCGCCAGATCGCCGACCGTCTCGACGACCGCTTCCGCCTCCTGACCAGCGGCAGCCGCACGGTACTGCCCCGCCAGCAGACCCTGCGGGCCGTCGTCGACTGGTCCTGGGAACTCCTCGACGAGGCCGAGCGGACCGTGCTGCGCGAGGTGTCCGTCTTCGCCGGCAGCTGGGACCTTCAGGCGGCGGAAGCGGTCTGCACCGCACCGGCCACCGACCTGATCGGCGCCCTGGTCGACAAGTCCCTGGTCGTGGCCGTCCCGGCCGCGGGACCCGGCGACACCGGTATGCGCTACCGCCTCCTGGAGACCATCCACGAGTACGCCAGTGAGCGCTCCGCCGAGACCCCGGAGCTGCTCGCCGCGGCCACCGACCGCCACTCGGCGTTCTTCGCCGACCTCGTCGCACGGGCCGACCCCCTGATCCGCTCGGCCGAGCAACTGCCGTGGATCACCCGCCTGGAGACCGAGCTCGACAACATCCGGGCGGCCCTGCAGCGTCTCATCGAGTCCGGTGACGCGGCGGCTGCGATCAGGATGGTGCTGCACACGGGCTGGTTCTGGTGGCTGCGCAACTACCGCGGCGAGGGCGCCGACTGGATGGGCCGCGTCGTGGCACTCGCCCCGGACGGCCTGCCCGACGAGGACGATCCGCTCTACTGGCCGTGGATGAACCTCCGGATACTCCACCTGTTCCTGGTCGCGGAGTCCAGGCCCGTGCGGGGGCCCGAGGGGCCGGGCCAGGACGCCGGCTGGGGCGACGACGAGTACATCACCGCGCTGCGCAGCGCGTTCATGCGGCCGGGCCCCGAGTCCGCCCGCTTCCCCGGCCTCATCTGGCCGTTCTCGATCTTCTTCACCGGCGGCACCCACGAGGACGCCAAGGTCCCGCTGAACCGGACGGTCGAGAACTGCCGCAGGTACGGCGGCGACTGGGACCTCGGCGTCATCCTCATGTTCCGCACCCACATGGCCGTCGACATGCCCGGCAACCTCTCGGGTGTCGACGAGGACCTGGCCGAGCTGCGGGAGCTGAGCCGCCGCGTCGGCGACCGCTGGATGCGCGCGCAGGTGTGCAGCGCGGCGGGCGAGGCGGCCATGGCCCGCAGCAACTACGAGGACGCCCGCGCCGAGTACGAGGAGGCGCTGCGCCTGGCCTACGAGGTGGGGGCGTACGCCGAGGCGCCGTTCCTGCTCGCCCGGGTCGCCGAGATCTCCTACCGCCAGGGCGACCGGGCCGTCGCGTCCAAGGTGCTCGACGAGGCGAGCCGGGAGGCCGACCGGTCCGGAGTGACGGATTCGCGCGCCTTCGTACGGCTGCTGCGGGCGATGATGCTGCTGGACGAGGGGAACACCGCCGGGGCCAGGGCCTTGTGGGAGGAGGCGCGTCGCGAGTCCGCGTACGGCTCACCGCCCCCGCAGTTCGAAGCCGCCCTCGGGGGGCTGCGGGCCGGCATCGTCGCGGCCGAGTCGGGACCGGCCGAGGCACTGCCGCTGCTCACCGAGGCGCTGGGCGCGGCCCTGACGGCACGCTGCTCCGAGTCGATCCTCGCCTCCTTGATCGACAGCACCGCCGTGTTCCTCGGCGACCTCGGCCACCACGCGTGTGCGGCCCGGGTGCTCGCCGCCGCCATGTCCCTGCGCAACGGACTCGCCCGCGCCATGCCGGAGGCCGCGGAGGCCGAGCGCGCGGAGCGCGAGGCCCTCGCCGCGCTCGGCCCGGAAGGGTACGAGCGGGAGCGCGCCGCGGGCAGCATGCTGACGCCCGAGGACGTACTCGCCGTGGCGGCCGAGGCGCTCGCGGAGACAATGGGCCCGACAGACGCCTAGGCCAATACATCTAGCGGCAGGTCATCCGCGACTGCGCCCAGTCCGCGAGGGCCGTCGCGTCGAATGGCGTGTACGGGTCGACGACGAGCCTGACCGTCTTGCGTCCGGCGATGCCCACATGCAGGGGCACCGCCGGGTCACCACCCTTGACCAGCGGGGACTGCCACAGCCGCGCCCCGTCCCCGTACACGGAGAAGCGCACCTTGCCGAGGCCCATCGTCATGTCGTCGACACCGACGACCGCGTCGTACGTGGAGCAGCTGCGGTTCAGGTCGATCGTGACGGAGGACCTGCCGTGCACGGTCACGCCGTGGGAGTACCGCTTGCCGCCGACCGCGAGGCCCCAGCGCTGCCACACCCAGCTGCTCCCGGCGAGCCGCATCTCGGGCTTGGTGCCGTCGCCCACGAGGCCGTACTTCAGCTCGTTCCACTGGTAGACCCGGGGGGCCGGGGGTGGTGGGGGCGGCGGCTTCGGGGTCGGCTTCGGTGGTTTCGGCGTGGGCTTCGGGGCCGGTGGCGGGGGCGGCTCCGGCTCGGGCTTCTCCTTGGCGGGAGGCTCCGGCTTCGGCGGGGGAGCGTGGGTGGGCGTGGGTTTCGGCTTCGGCTTCGGCGCGGGGGGCGGCGGGATCGGCTTCGCCTTCGGGGGCGGCGGCTTCTGCGGCACGATCGACTCGGACACCGCGGGCTCCTTGGCCTTCGGCGGCGGATCCTCCTTCGGCTTGCCGCTCCCGCCGGTCAGGGCGATCGCCGCGGCGACCGCGGCCGCCACGACGACACTCGCCGCGATCCCGGCCTTCGCCGGCGCGCCGAGCCCCTCGGACGCGGCGGCCCCACCCGCGGCGGAACCACCGGACGAACCGCCCGCGGCAGCCGCACCGGCGGCCCCCGCCGCGCCCGCTCCCGCGGTACCGCCGCCGATGAGCGCCACGGCCTTCGCGTACCCGGCGGCACCGAACCAGCCGATGACGGCGATCGGCACCACCGCGGGGATGCCGCTGGCGACGTCCTCGATCTGGCCCGCGGCCAGCCGGCACTTGGCGCACTCCTCCAGGTGCTTGCGCAGCCCGCGCTCGGCACGGGTGCGCAGGCCGCCGCGGGCGTAGGCGCCGAGCCGGTCGGCGTAGCGCGCACACTCCTCGCTCTCGGTGAGCGTCGCGCTCACATGCGCCTGCAAATAGGCCTGTTTCAGCCCCTCGCGGGCGCGGCTCGCGAGCACGCGCGTGCCGTTCGCGTCGAGTCCGAAGAGCGTGGCGACGTCGCTCGGGGACTCCTCCTCGACCTCCGTGTGCCACAGCACGGCCTGCCAGCGTTCCGGCAGGCTCCGGAAGGCCTGCATGGCCATCGACTGCTCGGCCTCGTGCATCGCCCGGACGTCCGCGCCCAGGTCCAGCGTGTCGTCGTCGGCCACCTCGGCACCGCGCGCCGCCTGCGCCGCGAACACCGCGAAGTCATCGACGAGTTGCTCGCGCTTCGCCGACTTCGTCCAGCCCGCCGCGACCCGGCGCACCGTGGTCAGGAGGTACGCGCGGACGGCGTGCTCGGGCCCGCTGCCGCCCCGCACCGCCTGCAGCATGCGGGCGAACACCTCGGCGGTGAGGTCGTCGGCCGTGTGCGCGTCACGGCAGCAGGTACGGGCATAGCGGCGCACGGCTTCGGCATGCCGGCGGTAGAGCTCCTCGTACGCGGAGTCGTCGCCGCCGCGCATCCGGGTGATCAGGTCGGCGTCGGCCACCGCCCCCTCACCGGAGCCGGGCACCGGAGCGCCCGCCCCGCCCGTACGCTGCGGCGGCACACTGGGCTCGGCCGGGGCGCCCGCCGGACCTCCGTCCACGTCGGCCGAAGCCTCCGTACCACCGCCAGGGCCGCCCTGGGGCGGCACCTGCCGGGAGGGCGGCGCACCGGTCTCCGTAGAGGAGCCGCCCGGGGGAGCCTCCTCGCCCAGGCCGCCGGACGACTCGTCCCGACCGTCAACACTCATCGCGGAACGCCCCCGGTTGCACACTCAGACCCGACCACCGGGAAAGAGTGCCACAGGGGCGCGCCACGGCCGACGGTCATGACAGGCAACCACCCGTCCGGGGTGATTCCCCGCAATGGAGCACTACCGTTCACCCATTCGGGGAAGGCTCAACGACCGCGCCCGAGCACGGTATTGAGCCTTCCGCCGTACGGGAGCAGCGCCGACGCGGCCCGTCCGGTCACGCGGGCCGCGACCGCAGCCCTTCGAGCAGGATGTCGAGCAGCCGCGAGGAGGCCGCCGCCTGCTGCGCCGCGTCCGGCAGCGAGGGCGCCGCCGTGGCTATCACCAGCAGCACGTCCGACACCGTCACGTCCGCCCGCAGCGCGCCCGCCGCACGGGCCCGCTCCACGAGCCGGCCGACGACGTCGAGCAGCGTCGCCGCCCCCGCGTCGTCAGCCAGCGACACCGACTCCTCGGCCGGCGCCTGGCGCTGCTCCACGAGACGCAGCTCGGGAGAGTCCGGGACCGACTGCCGCTGCTGCGGCACCCGCGCCTCGTCGTCCGCCGCGCCGTCCTCGACGCTCACCCGCAGCACCTGCGGCGGCAGCAGCCGGCCCGCCCCCGACGCCACGGACGTCCGCAGGAAGCGCGACAGCGCCGACCACGGCTCGTCCTCCTGCCCGAGCGCCGCACGCGCCTGGTCGGTCAGCCGAGAGGTCTCCTCCTCGGCTATGCGCCTGACCAGCACGTCCTTGCTCGGGAAGCGTCGGTAGACAGTGCCGACGCCGACCCGCGCGCGCCGCGCCACGTCCTCCATCGGCGCGCCGTAGCCCAGCTCGCCGAAGACTTCGCGTGCCGCCCTGAGCACATGCTCGAGATTGCGCTGTGCGTCGACACGCAGCGGTGTCGTGCGCGCTCCTTCCCCCATGTCACGTCCGTTCCCACCCGGGCCGACGGCTGCTGCCGTCATGCCGGCGGAAGTCCAGTGAGTCTCCTGAATGCTCATACACGTTCCCCCGGTAATGACGTCTCCCCCCGGAGACACTCCCCGTCATTGACTACCGACGTGTGAGGGGCGGGCGCTTCCACGAACCGGAATTCCGGCCCGGCGAGCGCATCCCCCGACACCCCGACGTCCCACGAACATAGTTGAGCGGGGGTCAATTCAGAAGAGGCGGGTTCCGCACAGCACGCCCCCCGATCGGAGTACGCGCCTTTTCCGGCCTTGTCGCGGCCCACCCCCGAACCCAACTCCCCTCCGCTGACCTGCACACCTTCCCCGCCCGGCGGCCACGCGCCGAGCCGTTCGCACAGACCTTGCCCGGTCACACAAATTGCCGGGCCTGTGGACAAACTCCAAAGCCGGGTGCGTCATGGGATGGTGAAGGCTGCGATCTCCGGCGGGACCCACCCCGCCTCCACGGACTGTGTGCGCATTCTCGTCGTCGGCGGCGGCTACGTCGGCATGTACACCGCGCTGAGACTCCAGAGAAAGCTGAAGCGGGAGCTCGCACGGGGCGAGGTCGAGATCGTCGTGATCAGCCCCGACCCGTACATGACGTATCAGCCGTTCCTGCCCGAAGCGGCGGCCGGGAACATCTCACCGCGCCACGTCGTCGTCCCGCTGCGCCGCGTCCTCGACAAGTGCCGCATCGTCATCGGCGAGGTCGAGTCCATCGAGCACGCCAAGCGCACCGCGTCCTTCACCACCCTCGCCACCGAGGAGGAAGGCACCGGGGCCGCCCGGATCACGTACGACGAACTCGTGCTGGCCCCCGGCTCCATCGCGCGCACGCTGCCCATCCCCGGCCTCGCCGAGTACGCCATCGGCTTCAAGACCGTCGAAGAGGCCATCGGCCTGCGCAACCACGTCATCGAGCAGATGGACATCGCCTCCTCCACCCGCGACCCCGCCATCCGCGACGCCGCCCTGACATTCGTCTTCGTAGGAGGCGGCTACGCGGGAGTCGAGGCGCTCGGCGAACTGGAGGACATGGCGCGCTACGCCACCCGCTACTACCGCAACATCAAGGCCGAGGACATGAAGTGGATCCTCGTCGAGGCGGCGGGCCGGATCCTGCCCGAAGTCGGCGAGGAGATGGGCCGCTACACGGTGCGCGAACTGCGACGGCGCAATATCGACGTACGCCTGGAGACCCGCCTCGACTCCTGCGAGGACCGGGTGGCCGTCCTCAGCGACGGCTCCCGCTTCCCCACCCGCACCGTCGTGTGGACCGCCGGCGTCAAACCCCACCCCGTCCTCGCCGCGTCGGACCTGCCACTGAACGAACGCGGCCGCCTCATGTGCACCGCGGAGCTGACCGTGGACGGCGCCACGCACGCGTGGGCGGCGGGAGACGCGGCCGCCGTCCCCGACGTCACCGCCGGCGAACCCGGCAAGGAGTGCGCGCCCAACGCCCAGCACGCGGTACGCCAGGCCAGGACCCTCGGCGACAACATCACCGCGTCCCTCCGCGGAAAGCCGCTCCAGGAGTACGCACACAAATACGCGGGCTCCGTGGCCTCCCTGGGACTGCACAAAGGTGTCGCGCACGTCTACGGACGCAAGCTGAAGGGCTACCCTGCCTGGTTCATGCACCGCGTCTACCACTTGAGCAGAGTGCCGACCGTCAACCGCAAGTCCCGTGTGCTCGCCGAATGGACCCTGTCCGGCCTGTTCAAACGCGAGATCGTCTCCCTCGGATCGCTCGAACACCCCCGTGCGGAGTTCGAACTCGCGGCCGGTGGCGAACGCCCGAAGGGGTCCCCCTGATCCACATCAGGAACTCACCGCACAGGACCGGCGTCTGACGGATGTCAGTCCCCTCGGTCAGACTGTTCGTGTGACCATGGGCAGGCCGTCAGGCCGACACCAGGGACGTCCGCTCTCGACATGCTGTGTTCCCGATCCAGAAGCGTTCCCGATCCAGAAGCGACACCACGAGGCCTACCGCAGTGAACTTCACGCGCTGGAGCGCCCGGCTCCCCGGAACGCAGCGCCGCGCAGCAGCGCGGACCGAACAGGCGGTCGCCGCCGCACCGCGCGGGGACGGCTCCGTCCCCGCCGCCCGCGCCGAGCGGCCCTCCGACGAAGCGGAGACACGCACCCCGGACGGCGCCGACGGCGTCACCGGCATCGCGGGCCTCGCCGGCCTCGACGAACTGCCGGCCCGCGAGGTGCTCGACCGCATCCCCGCCCTCGTCGCCCTCGTGCACGGCGCCGACCACCGCATCGCATACGTCAACGACGCGTACGTGACCGCCTTTGGCCCCCGGCCCGTCGGCGAGCCCGCGCGCGTGGCCCTGCCCGAACTGGACGAGCTGAGCCTGCTGCCGCTCCTGGACCAGGTCCTGCGCAGCGCCAAGCCGCGCACCGTCAAGTCCCGCAAGGCACCCTCGGGCCGCTCGTACACGTTCACCTGCACCCCCGTGACACTGCCGCTCGGCGGCTCCGCGGCGGGCCCCGAAGAAGGCGGCGGCGTCCTCGTCTTCGCCGCCGACGTCACCGACCACGCCGAGGCCGCCGAGCGCCTGCGCACCAGCGAGCGGGCCCAGCGCGAGACGGCCGTCACCCTGCAGAAGTCCCTCCTGCCCCAGGAGCTCGAGCAGCCCGACGACCTGCGCATCGCCGCCACCTACCAGCCGGGCGGCACCGAGGCGGCGGTCGGCGGCGACTGGTACGACGTGATCACCCTCGGCGGCGGCCGCACCGCCCTCGTCATCGGCGACGTGATGGGCCGTGGCGTACGCGCGGCGGCCGTCATGGGCCAGCTCCGCACGGCCGTACGCGCCTACGCCCGCCTCGACCTGCCCCCGCACGAGGTCCTGCAGCTCCTGGACGGCCTGGCCGCCGAGATCGACGCCAGCCAGATCGCCACCTGTGTCTACGCGGTGCACGACCCGAACGAAGGAAGCCTGGTCTACGCATCGGCCGGCCACCTGCCCATCCTCGTACGCGACGAGAACGGCACGATCCACCGCGCCGAGGAGCCCACGGGCCCGCCGCTCGGCACCGGCGGCTGGCTGCACACCTCGGGCTCCGTCCCGCTCGGCCCCGGCTCCACCGCCGTCCTCTATACGGACGGCCTGGTCGAGCGGCGCAGCGAGGACATCGACGAGGGAGTGGCCTCCCTGGAGCGCGCCCTCGCAGGCGCCACCGGCACGCCCCAAGTCGTGTGCGACCGCCTGATCCGAGCCCTCGGGGTGGCGGCCGACCACGACGACGACGTCGCCGTCATGGTCGTCCAGCACCCCGCCCGCACCGGCTCGGACGCCGAGCTCTTCAGAAACGCCGCCCTGGAGCTGCTGGGCGGCGTGGAAGCGGCTCCACGCGCGCGTGCCTTCGCCACCGGTGTCCTCGCCAGCTGGCGCTTCTCACCGGAACTGCACGACCTGGGCGTCCTCGCGGCCAGCGAACTGGTCGCCAACTCCCTCCAGCACGGCACCCCGCCGATGCGCCTGCGACTGCGCCGCACCGACCGTCGGCTGATCATCGAGGTGACCGACGGCGACGACCACCTGCCGCGCCGCCGCCGCGCCGAACCGGCCGACGAGGCGGGACGCGGCATCGCCATCGTCGCCACCATCGCGTCGAACTGGGGCTCGCGCCGCACACCGGGCGGCGGCAAGGCCGTCTGGTGCGAGTTCGCGCTGCCGAAGCAGCACTGAGAGCCTGTGTCATATCCCTGTGACACAGGCTCTGAGAGCGTCGGCCGTACCGGTGACGCCTACGCGTCGGCCGTGGCGGGCGCGGTGGCGGCCGGGCCGCCCTGCGCCACCACCGGGCTCTTGGCCAGCGAGGGCTGGTTCTGCACCGGGGTGAGCCGGCGCCCGAGCCGCACCGCGAGCACCGTGATGCCCAGCGAGAAGAGCACGAACGTCACGATGTACGGGACGTGCAGCGCGGCGCCCATCGGCCCGCCCACGGCCGGACCGACCGCGAGGGCCAGCTGCTTCACCAGGGCGAAGGCCGAGTTGTACTGACCGACCATGCCGCCCGGCGCCAGATCCGCGACCAGCGGCGCGACGGTCGGCGACAGCATCGCCTCACCGAGCCCGAAGAGCGCGTACGTCGAGATGAACGCGGCGGTCGCCATCGCCTGGCTGCCGTGCCCGACCCCGGCGTACCCGGCGAGGAGCCACGCGAAGGCCCAGATCAGACCGACGGACGCGATCACACGGGAACGCTTGCGGCGCTCGACCCACTTCAGGACGGCGAACTGCGCGATCACGATCATGGCCGTGTTGGCGGCGAGCGCGATACCGAGCGTCGAGGCCGAGATGCCCGCGGCCTCCACGCCGTACGCGGAGAGCCCCGACTCGAACTGCCCGTAGCAGGCGAAGAAGATCACGAAGCCGAGCACGCACAGCTGCACCATGGCCTTGTGCCGCAGGAGCGCCCGCATGCCGCCCCGGGGAGCGGAGGCGTCCTTGGGCATCGAGTCCTGGAAGGACGGCGCGTGCGGAAGCCGCACGGTCAGCGCGATGGCCGCGAGCACCAGGAACATCACGGACTCGATGGAGAACAGCAGCGTGAAGCTGCCGACCCGGCTCTCGTCGACGATCTGGCCGCCGATGAGACCACCGATACCGAGGCCCAGGTTCTGCAGGAAGAACTGCGTCGCGAAGGACCGCGTCCGGGTGGCCGGCGTCGACGACCAGACGATCATCGTCGCCAGCGCAGGCTGCATGACCGCCGTGCCCGCGCCGAGCAGCGCCGCGGAGAGGATCGCCGTCGGCTCGCTGCTCGCGACACCGAGCGCGACCGCACCCACGGAGGCGACGACCGCCGCGCCGACGAGCACCGGCAGCGGGCCGCGCCGGTCGATGACGCGGCCGGTGACTGGCAGGACGATCAGAGCGGCCATGGCGAAGGCGGCGAGCACGATGCCCGCCGCACTGGCCCCGAGATCCCTCACCTGCGCCACATAGACGTAGAGGAACGGAACCGTGAACCCGATGCCGAACGCGCTCAGCGCGCTGCCTGCCTGAATACGACGCATCGCTGCGCCCATCGCCCTGGTCACTTTCACCTGCCTTAGGAGTGAGGTCTGAAGACTTCGAAGCTAAAGTTAGGATCTAAACAGTACACACTGAAGGACTTCAATGCCAAGTAGGGGCGTGCCATACTGCGGCCATGGGTGACACCCCCGGCCCGAGCGAGCCGACACTTGAAGAACAGATCGCCGCGTATCAGCGGGAGTTCCAGGACCTCGACCCCCAGGTCGAGCAGATCGTCTCGGCCCTCGGCCGCCTGAACCGCCGCATGAACGTCGCCTACGGGCGCCAGACCGCGACCCTCGGCATCAGCAACGCCGAGTGGGAGGTCCTCAAAGCCCTCGTCCTCTCCGGCGCCCCGTACCAAATGGGCCCCGGCGAGCTGGCCAAGGGACTCGGCCTCACCCCGGCCGCCATGACCCACCGCATCGACCGCATGGTGGCGGAGGGCCTGGTCACCCGGGACCGCGACGAGACCAACCGCGTCCGCGTGATCGTCGAGCTGACCGCTGAGGGCCGCGAGAAGTGGCTGGAGGCGATGCGCCTGGCCACGGTCTTCGAGGAGGATCTCCTCCAGGATCTGTCGCAGGACGAGCGAGGTGTCCTGGGCGAGGTACTGACTCGTCTTCTACGCCGTGTGGAGCACGCCCAGCCGGACGCCGGCGGCCGCCTCAGCGACCTGGACTGACGGTGGCCGGCGGACCGGTCGGGCCGCGCGGGGCGGGGTTGACAGCCACCTGCCCGATCCGTAGAGTTCTTCGGGTTGCCACGGAGCCGTAACGGTTCTGCGGCGGCACCTTCCGCCGCTGTCGAAGCGGCAAACCAAACTCTGCACAACCTCCCAACGGAACGCATTCGGCATGCCCGAATTCAATTCCAAGACTCGATTATGAGTCGCCGGGAAAACCCGCTAGAGTTTGAGACGTCGGAACGGCCCAACAGCCGGGAAGACAACCCCACTTCGACTGGGAGTCAGGCCCGAAAGGATCTGATAGAGTCGGAACCGCCGGAAAGGGAAACGCGAAAGCCGAAAGGCCGGAGCGGGAACCGGAAAGGCACCGAGGAAGTCGGACACGAAAGAGTCTGATAGAGTCGGAAACGCAAGAACGAAGAACAAAAAGAAACACCGAAG